>NZ_DALZXY010000026.1:261-23696 GCF_031988865.1 Arthrobacter sp. | reverse complement strand
GTTGCCTTGGAGCCACCCGGTTTTGCGGTTTCTGCGGCGGGCTGCTTTGTCCGGCTGCGCTTGATCTTGGTCTTGGGTGTCCGCTCAGGCTTCTTCCTGCGCCCGGGGCCCGTACTGCGCCGGGAATCCTTCACGGGTTCCTGGGCAGCGGCAGGCAGGGGGGAATCGGCGCCGTCCGGCTTCGTCCCGGTTCCCTTGTCCGGCGGGCTGGGTTCCGGCGAACCGGGGCCAGCCCCGGGGTCCGTGCCCGGGTCCGTACCGGGTTCTGAACCCGGTTCCGTTCCCGGTTCCGTTCCGGGAACCGGGCGTGCCGGGCGTTGCTTGCCTGGCAGCCGGATCACGCCGGAGCGTGCCGGTGTGGGTACGGCCAGCAGGAGGGTGAGCCCGAAGACGATCACCTGCACGATTTCTGTCCAAGGTTCCCAGGCGCTGCGGTAATCCAGGGTGAGCGTGCCGCCGTCGGCCGGGAGCTTGAACGCCTGGGCCCATCCGTCGGTGTCAGGTTCCAGCCGGTTGCCGTCAAGGCTGGCCTGCCAGCCGGCGTCGGCACGCTCGGCCAGCACCAGACGCCGGCCGTCTTCGCCGGCCGGTATATCGGCGCGGATCGCGGTGGTCTCCGAGGGAACGAGTGCCACGGTCTGTCCGTCGGCGTCCTGGATCCGAGCTCGGGCAGTCTGCCCGGCCGCTGTTTCGGTTCCCTGCTCGTCCAGGGTGCCCACCACGCGCCACAACCAGCCGGATCCGGTTTGTCCCACCGCGGTGAGACCGGGAACCGCATCCATGCGGTCAGCCAGGAGCTCCGCGGCGGTGTCGGAGGTCTGCAGGACGACGAAGCCGACGCCAAGCCGTGCCAGCTCCGGCCTCGGGTCTACGCCCGTACCGGCGGTGATGACGGCGACGGCGCTGCGCAGTTCGGCAGTCGCCTCGTCGTCGGGGACGACGCTTTCACGCCCGGGCCCTCCCTGCACCGTGCTCGCAGTGTAGGAACCGCTAAGTCCGTCGAGGGTGCTGCCGCCGGAGCGCATCAGGGTTGCGGTGACGTCGTCCCCTGAGCCCACGGACAGCACGAGCGTGCGGGTCTGGTCCGGGCTGTTCCCCCGGTCGGCTGCTGTCGCCGGCAGGACGCGCGGATCGGTGGCCCGAACCGCCAGGCGGGTTCCGGGCTGCGCGCCGCCCGTGCCGGCTTCGGTGACGGCACCGGTGGCCTGCGGGATGGTCCAGGCGGCCAGGCTTACTGCCGGTCCGGCGCCCAGCAGGATACCCGCTGTGACGACGGCGGCGGTGACGGGCCGGCGGATGCTTCCGTCAGCCGCCCGCCGGCGGGCAAGCAGGGCGTCCATGGCCAGCAGGGCCGCGCACAGCTGTCCGAAGACGGCGGCCGAGACGAGCGGACCGGGGAAAGGCGTCACCAGGGCCGTGGCTGAACTGCCCGTGGCGAGGTAGGCCGAGGCTCCGCCCAGCAGGAGCGCGCTGATGCTGAGGAGCCATGCCAGGCGGGCAGCCGCGGCGTGGCGGGTGGTGAAAAGAGCAGCGGCGGAGGCCGCAATGACCGGCGCGCCCACCAGCAGCGCCAGCACGAGGCTCCATGGTCCGGCGGGCAGGAAGTCCAGGCCGGCAATCGGATCTGATCCGGCAAAGGCGACGGGATACCCGAGCAGCTGCTGCCACAGGGCGGCCGGTGCGAAACCCAGCGGAACGCCGGGATCCGCAGCTGCGGCGCGCAGGTTACCTGCTGCAGACAGGATCACCGGCAGGAGCAGGGCAGCCGATGGAAGCAGCGACCACCAGAGCGTGCGGGCCCGGGAGCCCAGTCGGAGCGAGACGGCCAGGACGCTGACGGCTCCGAGGACAAACAGCACGGGCGCGCTGGCGGTGAGGATTGCCAGCAGAAGGCCGGCCGCTGCTGCTGCGGTCCAGCTCGGTGTGCCGAGCACACCGGGCTTCCGCGGCGGGGTGTTGGCATCCCGGAGTGGGGCCACGTCGGCCTCGGCACGGCCTGAGCCCACGGCCCGGGCCATTGCCAGGACAGTCAGGGGCAGCAGGATGTGCGCCAGGAGTGCGCCAAGCCGTCCTTCGCCAAGCGCTACCTGCAGTGCAGGCAGGGCACCCCAGAACATCGCGGCCCAGAAGCGCAGTCCGCTGCGGCGGGTCAGTACCCCGGAAGCGAACCAGGCGCTGAGCCCGGCTAGCGGCATAGCCAGGACCACCAGGACCACGATGGCGGCGTTGGCGTTGCCGAGTCCGGCGGCGCCAAGCAGCCACAGCACATAGTCGAAAGGATCACCGTGTCCGGGGTAGCCGGCACTGGTTTCCGCCCACCAGCCGCTGGCGTTGCTCCAGATCTCCCCCAGCGTTCCGGAGACGGGAAGCAGTGCCCCTCCGGTGAGGGCCGGTGCACCAAGGAGCCGGTGCAGTCCAGTGATTGATGCCGCCGCCAGGAGGATGACGGCTGCCAGTGCCCCGGCACCGACCCAGCTGCGGGCAGGCCCGGCCAGGGCCGCGAAGTCATCGTTGGCATCGCCGGTGGGGACGTATTCCTCGGCGGTTCCGGCGTGATCCGCCAGATGGAACTTCGCTGCAGCATCGGCTTCATGGACGGAGCGGCGGTGTTCGCGTACTTCACGCGGGCCGGTGACCAGCCCACGGACCGTGCTGCGCGGCAGCCTGCGCGTCGCAGCGGCATGTTTGCGGGAGCGGTAGAGGTCAATCGGGCGGAGGACGCCCGAGATACTGGCAACCAGCGAGCCGGCAGCGTATCCGGGGTCTTTGGCGAGCATGCCCAGGAAGAACCGGCCAAAACCGCCTAGCACGGCACCCAGGGCGAGGAACGGCACCTGCCATCCGGGAGCATGCTTGAGCCGGAGGAAGATTTCCGCCTTTCGGGCGGCACCGGCGCTGGCGGCTGTATTGGGCCGGTTTCCGGCGTGCCGAATCCGTGCCGAAGGGACCACAACCACGCGGTTGCCGGCCAGGCGGTTCCGCCAGCAAAGGTCGATGTCGTCGCCGGTGCCGGGCAAGGACGGGTCAAACCCGCCGAGGCGGTCCCAGACGTCGCGCCGGATCAGCATGCCGGCAGAGTTCACCGCAAAGATATCGCTGCGCGAGTCGTACTGGCCCTGATCCAGCTCATCGGCGTCGATCATGGTCAGGCGTTCGGCCCACCGGCTGACGGAGACGCCCACATCCACGAGTTTGCGCGGGTTCTCCCATTCCACCTGTTTGGCGCCTGCGATGGTCACGGACGGCGCCAGTTCCACGGCCCGGAGCAGCTGCGCCAGGGCATCGGGATCCGGAGCTGAATCGTCGTGCAGCAGCCAGAGCCAGTCCTGTGCCCCGCTGTCGCCCTTTCGGGCCGGCAGCTGGGTCAGGCCGGTATTTACAGCGGCACCGAATCCGGCACGGGACGGCACACCCGTGACCGGACTGCCCACCGGCAGGCCAAGCTGGAGCAGCGAAGCGGATGCGTCAGTGGAGCCCGCGTCGACGCCAAGGCAGAAGTCTGCCGGCCGGGTCTGGGCCTTCAGTGCGGAGAGCGTTTCAGGGAGGTACTCGGCGCCGTTGTGGGCGACCACAACGGCACATACGCGGACGTGCGATTGAATTAGACTGCCTGCTTCCGAAGACGCCGGCGTTCCCGCTCGGACAGCCCGCCCCAGATGCCAAATCGCTCGTCGTTGGACAGAGCATACTCAAGGCACTGAGAGCGGACGTTGCACGCGGCGCAGACTTTCTTCGCGTCGCGGGTGGATCCCCCCTTTTCCGGGAAGAATGCTTCCGGGTCGGTCTGGGCGCACAGGGCGTCAGCCTGCCAGCCCAGTTCACCTTCGTCGGCGTATCCGTCCCCCAGGCCGGGCAGGCCGATCCAGAGCTTCCGCTCCTCGGTTTCGGCCGGAGCCTGGAACAGGGAGATGGGCGGGTCCAGAAGATCGGCGCCGTCGTTGTCCGTTCCGGCCAGCGCCTCGTGGGCGGCGAGGAAAGCGGTGGCGGTATCCTCAAGGCTGCCTCCGGCACCGTCACGGTAGCGGTCCGCCGCCTCGGGATCCGCAGGATCGACATACCAGTCCACCGGCACTCCCCGCGAGCCGTAGCTCGTGGAAGCCTGCGCGGCTATGTCCTGTCGGTCGTGCATCTTTTCTGCTTGCCCCATGGAGTCCTCCCGGTGTAAATGCCCCAACAGCGGATATCTGGATTCTCCCAAGCGACAATCAGCCTGCTGTGCATGCGTGTCGGTCATGGTTTGCTGGAACAAATCCGTTCCCTAATTACACGCGTGTAATACGTCCCCGTCAAGCTGTTTAGGCATCCTATAGAGTCTGAACCGTCCGGCGGTGGCGCGCCACGCCGTTAATTTTGCGCAGAACCCCTTGCCACAGCCCACCAAGCAGCACATCACTGCCCGAGCGAAAGCGAAACCCATGATCGAAAACCCGGTTCCATCCATACTGTCCACGCTCCGGACCGAGCAGGCAACCTCTCCAGCCCTGATCTGGTACGGACCGGAGGCCGAACGGGTCGAGCTCTCGGGGAAGGTCCTGGACAACTGGGTCGCCAAGACCTCGAACTTCCTCGACGAAGAACTGGACGCGGAACCGGGCACCATCCTGCACTTTGAGCTGCCCGTGCACTGGAAGACCCTGGTCTGGGCCCTCGCGGCGTGGGAAACCGGCTGCCTGATTGATCTATCGGCCGGAACGGGCGCCGGGGTAAGGGTTACGGCAACAGATCCGCAGGCGCGTGAACGGGGGGAACTGGTGGTCGTGGTGGCCCTGCCCGCACTGGCGATGGCCTGGCCGGAGGCCCTGCCTGCCGGCGCCGTGGACTACGCGGCTGAAGTCCGGTCCTTTGCCGACACCTACGCCGGCCCGGATTCCTCCGGTGTCCGAGGCAATGCCCTGGCCACCGCGCCGGGGGAAGCGGAGGTACCGTTCAGCGCACTCATCGGGAAGGAAGCCCACGGTACCGGGCCGCAGGTCCTGCTTGCTCCCGCAGCGGCCGGGCTGGCCAAGGTGCTTGGAGCGGCCCTGGCCACCTGGGCGGCCGGCGGAACCCTCGTACTTACCGGTGAGGGCGTCGAGGCCTCGGAGCGGACACTGGCGGCGGAACGGGTTACTGCTCGGCTTGAGGCCTAAGCTGCTGGGGCCCGTCGGCCAGCTGGGGCCCGTCTGAGAGCGGCTCCGGAGCAGGTTCGGACGCCACTTCGTGGGACGGGTCCAGGGTCATCTCCATCGCCAGTTCACGGGCTTCGTCTTCCGCGGAGCTGTTGAAGACCCAGTAGCGGTAAGCGAAGAACCGGACAACGGTCGCTACGCCGATTCCGATCACGCCTGCCATAAACAAGGTGCCGTTGTCCGTAATACCCAGCGGGTAACGGGCAATCCAGGTGAAGCCGGTGGAAATGAAGATGCCGATCCCGTTAATGAGGATGAACTGCACGAATTCGCGGGCCACGTTGCTCTGCCTGCGGTGACGGAAGGTCCACCAGCGGTTGGCGACCCAGGAGAACAGGGTTGCGATCGTCGCACCCGCGAACCTCGCCTTGGCCGGACTTCCTTCCATGACGGAGTGCATGAAGATCCAGGTCAGGCCGTTGTCTACGACGAAGGCGACAGCGCCAACCGTGCCGAACTTCGCTACCTCGCGCCAGAAAGCGGACGCCAGTCCCCGAAGCCAGGAAATAAATGATGTGATCATGACCCTCCGAGGCCAATTGTGCCCGGGCTGGGAACCCAGCCGGGCGGAGCTACCGCCGAGCGCTGGCACGGCAGGAAGAACCCACTTTACCTGCCGTTCTTGGGAAATGGCCGGGGCCCTGGCCAGGCCGCTCTGACGCAGAGCGGGAAAACTCTCCGGTTTCGGTAACCTGTAGAGGTGAGATTTCCAATTATTGGCGTTGTCGGTGGCGGCCAGCTGGCCCGGATGATGGCCCCTGCGGCCACAGAGCTCGGTTTTGAGCTGCGGGTCCTGGCGGAGGGCCCTGATGTATCGGCGGTAGCCGCGGTGTCCAACGCCGTCGTTGGTGACTATAAGGACTACGGAACGCTCCTGGCTTTCGCCCGCGGTGTGGACGTCCTGACTTTCGACCATGAACATGTCCCGGGGGAACACCTGCGGGCACTGCTCGCCGAAGGGGTCAATGTCCAGCCCGGGCCAGGCGCCCTGATCCATGCCCAGGACAAACTTGAAATGCGTGCCGCCGTCGACCGCCTGGGCCTGCCCAACCCCCGCTGGGCTGCCGTTTCCACGGTCGCGGACCTGATCGACTTCGGCAAGGCCACCGGCTGGCCCGTGGTGCTGAAGACTCCGCGCGGAGGCTACGACGGCAAGGGTGTGCGCATCATTGATGATGCTGCCGCGGCTTCATCCGCTGCGGACTGGTTCACCGGCACCCCGCTCCTGGCCGAAGAGAAAGTTCCCTTCACCCGTGAGCTCTCGGCGCTGATCGCCCGGACACCGGCTGGGGAAAGCGCCGCCTGGCCGGTGGTCCATTCCATCCAGGTCGACGGCGTGTGCGACGAAGTCATCGCCCCGGCACAGGACCTGGCCCCGGAAACTGCGGCGGCAGCCTCCTCCGCAGCCCTGCGGATCGCCGCTGAACTCGGGGTGACCGGTGTCATGGCAGCAGAACTGTTTGAAACGCCTGGCCGCGGTCCCGGATTCCTGATCAATGAACTGGCCATGCGCCCGCACAACTCCGGGCACTGGACCATGGACGGTTCCGTGACTGGCCAGTTCGAGCAGCACCTACGCGCTGTCCTGGACCTCCCGCTCGGCGGAACGGAAGTCCTCGGCGGTGTCGTCGTGATGAAGAACTTCCTGGGCGGCGAGAACCCCGACCTTTTCCGCGGCACCACGCTTGCAATGGCGGCCGAACCGGCTGCGAAGGTCCATAATTACGGCAAGTCGGTGCGCCCCGGCCGGAAGATCGGGCACGTTAACGTTGTTGGAGCGTCCGCAGCAGACCTGCCCGCGGTACGGCGCAGCGCCGAGCGGGCTGCCGTAATTATCCGCGACGGCCGGGAACCGGACCGCCTGCCGGAGAATGAAGTAAACGAGGAGATGTCATGAGCACCGCCAAGACGCCGCTGGTCGGCCTGGTCATGGGGTCCGATTCGGACTGGCCCGTGATGAATGCCGCCGCTGCCGCCCTGGCCGAATTCGGCATTCCCTACGAGGCCGACGTCGTGTCCGCCCACCGGATGCCCGCCGAAATGATCGCCTACGGTCAGGAAGCCCACCACCGCGGCCTGCGGATCCTCATCGCCGGTGCCGGCGGCGCCGCGCACCTGCCGGGGATGCTGGCCGCGGTTACTCCCCTGCCGGTGATCGGCGTCCCGGTGCCCCTGAAGTATCTGGACGGTATGGACTCACTGCTGTCGATTGTGCAGATGCCCGCAGGAGTTCCCGTGGCAACCGTGTCCATCGGCGGTGCCCGCAACGCCGGCCTGCTGGCCGTTCGGATGCTCGCGGCGGGCACGGACCCGCTGGCCGCAAAGCTCCAGCAGCAGCTCATCGACTTCGCCGCCGATCTCCGCCAGACCGCCATGGCAAAAGGTGCGCGCCTGCGGACTTCGGTCACGGAAAGCGAATAGGGACAGCGGATGGGCAGGACAGAGACGAATGCCTCAGGAGCAGTCTTTACGGATCCGGTCCGCTACCCGCAGTCCGCTTCCCCCCAGGCACGCACCAAGCGCGCTTTTATCCTGCTGCTGCTGACCCTCTTCCTCCCAGGCTCCGCGCAGATCGTCGCGGGTGACCGCAGGCTTGGCCGGCGTGCTCTCCAGGTCACGTTCGTAGTCTGGGCAGCCGTCATCACGGTGCTCGTCCTGGCGTTTACCAACCGGATCCTGCTGGTAAATATCTTTACCAACGGATGGAGCTCCTTCCTGCTCATGGCCGCCTTGGCGCTGCTGGCGGTTGGCTGGGCCCTGCTGTTCCTGAATACTTTCCGGATCATCCGTCCGCCGCTGCTGCAGCGGAACGTCCGTCCGGCGGTGGCCGGCGCACTGGCCGTGCTGATGGTCGTTACCAGCGGTGGCTTGGCCTACGGGGCCTGGCTGCTCAACGTCAGCCGCCAGACGTTCGGAAGCATCTTCGCTTCCGGTCCTGCGTTCGATCCGGTGGATGGCCGCTATAACTTCCTGCTGCTGGGCGGCGACGCCGGTGCGGACCGCACCGGCCTGCGCCCTGACAGCATGTCGGTTTTCAGCGTCGACGCGAAAACCGGCGAGATTGTCACTTTCGGGCTTCCCCGCAATCTCCAGAATGCGCCGTTCACCGAGGATTCGCCCCTCTGGCGGGTCTACCCCGAAGGGTACAACTGCGGTGACGAGTGCATCCTGAACAGCCTCTATCCGGTCGTCACCGAACAGTACGCCGATCTCTACCCCGGTTCCGAGGACCCGGGCGCTGAAGCCATGATGGACGCTGCCGGCGGCATCCTTGGCCTTGAGATACAGTCCTACGTCATTGTGGATATGGAAGGCTTCTCCCAGCTCATTGATGCCATGGGCGGCGTGAAGATCAATGCCGGCGGCTGGGTGCCGATCACGGCCGGTGAAATCCCCGGCACCAACCAGCACTATCCCCCGGACGGCTGGATTGCCCCGGGTCCGCAGACCATGGACGGCTACACCGCCCTCTGGTATGCCCGGTCCCGTGAATTCGTGACGGACTTCCACCGGATCGAGCGCCAGCAGTGCGTGCAGCAGGCCATGGTCGCCCAGCTGGATCCAACAACGTTGCTCACGCGCTTCCAGGCCATTGCCTCGGCCGGCGAGCAGGTTGTTCACACGGACATCCCGCAGGACCAGCTCGGCAGCTTCGTGGACCTGGCGCTGAAATCCAAGGACCATGAGGTGCAGCGGATGACCATCGGCCCGCCTGATTTTGGCACCGCGGCGGATAACTTCGCGACCTATCCCGACTTCGGCCTCATCCACGCCCGTGTCCAGGAAAAGCTTGCCCCGTCTCCTGCCGCCGCTGAGGCACCCGATGCAGGAGCAGCCGACTCCGGAGACGGCGCGGCCCCCGCTGCGCCGGAAGAGGATTCCGGCAGCAACGAACCGGCACCGGAGGCACCAGCAGCAGATCCCACGGTTCCGGAGGGACAGACTCAGGAAATCACTGAGGAGTACCTGCAGGAGCTGGCTACGATCGGCGACGCCGCCACACTCAGCACGCTCCTCGACAACAACGGTAACTGCAGCGCAGGCTAAGCCGTGGACTCCCCTGCACCCTGTGTGCCGGCTGCACCGGCACGGACCAGCACCTGAAAGAGGACCATGTACCTGCTTGCCGGAACACTCCGCCCCTATGCCTGGGGATCGACCACTGCCATGGCTGAGCTCTTTGGCCGGGATCCCAGCGGGGAACCGGAGGCGGAACTCTGGTTTGGCGCCCACCCGGGGGCCCCATCCCGCATCACCGCACCGCAGGGTGGTGCCGCCACGCTGGATGAGCTCATCGGCGCGGATCCGGAAACTGCCCTGGGCCGTGAGAGCCTCGCCGTTCACGGGCCGTCCCTGCCGTTCCTGGCCAAGGTCCTCGCTGCGGGCTCGCCGCTGTCCCTGCAGGTCCATCCCACCCAGGAACAGGCCCGGGCAGGCTTCGCCGCCGAGGACGCGGCCGGCGTCGACCGTTCCGCTTCCAACCGCAATTACAAGGATCCCAACCACAAGCCCGAGATGATTTTCGCGCTGACCAGATTCGAGGCGCTGTGCGGCTTCCGCGAACCTGCCGACGCCGCCCGGCTGTTCCGCAGCCTGTCGCAGCTTCTTGAGGACTCTGGCCGCCCCTCTCCCGCACTGTTGGCGGAGTCCGCGTCCGATCTGGACGCCGGCCGGCCGGACCCCGAGAAACTGGAGAAAGTCTTCCGGCGCCTGATCGGCGGCGGTGAAGAGGTGCGGGAAACCGTTACGGCAGCAGCCGAAACGGTCCGGGCCCTGGACCCGGAATCACGCACGGACCTTGACCCGGCCCTGGCGGGGATCGACGAGCTCGATGGATATTACCCGGCCGACCCCGGCGTCCTGATCTCGCTGCTCCTGAACCGGGTCTCCCTGCACCCAGGGGAAGCCATCTATTTGCCGGCCGGTAACGTCCATGCGTACCTCAGCGGGCTGGGGGTAGAGGTCATGGCGTCTTCGGACAACGTCCTCCGCGGTGGCCTGACTCCCAAGCACGTGGACATTCCCGAACTGCTGAAGACCGTCGACTTCCGGCCGCTGGGGGTTCCCCGTGTCGAAGCCGAAGTCACCGGACTGGGGCAGGAACTCTACCGGCCGCCGTTCAGCGAGTTCTCCCTCCAGCGCCTGGAACTGGCGCAGACCGCGGCGGACGCCCCGCCGAGCATGTCCGCCGCCGACGTCCCGGTGCACCAAAACGGCCCCACACTGGTCTTCGCCCTGCGCGGATCGCTGGTCCTGGACACGCCGAAGCAGGACCTGGTCCTGGATCCCGGGGACTGCGCGTTTATCCCGGCCGATGAGTCGCCGGTGATCGCCAAGCTGGCGGCCCACTCCGCGCAGCACGACGACGGCGCCCTGGCCTTTGCGGTAACCACCGGCAGTGCGGGCGCTGCGGCTGCCGTCCCGGACGAACCGCAGCTGGAGCTCTAGCGGCTGCCGGTCCCCCTGAGGCGCCCGCGGAGCCCGGACACGGCCCCCCGCGCCTTGCGGAGCGCGCTCTTGGCCAGCGGCAATGCCGTTGTGAAGACCGGGTACAGCGGGGACAGCGGTTTGTCCCACGTCCCGGCCAGCAGGTCCTCGTGCTGTGCCCAGCCCATCTTGAACTTGGAAACGCCGTCGTTGAGCAGCCCGTTGAAGTCGTAGCGGGTTACGCCGCGTTCCTTCATTTCCCGGATTGCCAGCCACTTGAGTGCGTAGTTGGCACGGAGGCGTTCACCTTCCTCCGTCATGCCGCCGTACAGTTCAAAGGCGGTGCCGGCGCTCGTCGAGAGCCAGAGGAACGCCACGACGTCTCCGCCCTTAAACGCCGCATAAACCGGTGAATCCGTGCCCAGGTTCTCGAAGATGTCCTGGTAGTAGCCGTCCTCGTGGATGCCGAACCCGGCCCGCTCCGCCGTCTGCTTGTACACGTCCAGGCACTGCGGAATTTCTTCGCGGGTAACAGCCCGGTACACCAGGTCCTCGCGGCCGGACTTGCGGATGTACTGGCGGTGCTTCTTGCTCATCCCGGCCAGCAGCTCGTCTTCGCTGAGGGCGAGGTCCAGGATCAGCGTGCGCGGAATGAGGATCGTATTGGTGCTGTGCCGGAAACCCGCGCCAGGCAACGCAAGCGTGGCGTCGGCGTCCGCATCCCAGTCCGGCTCGATCGTCAGGGCCACCGCCCGGTGGGTTTGCTTGGCATAGGCGGCGACGGCGTCGAGCAGCTGCCCCTCCTGGCCCGGCTCCCCCTGGGGACCGCGGGGAATGTAGGCCAGAGCCCGGAAGGGAAACGGCAGCCGGCGGAGCAGGAGCTGGGCGCAGCCCACCACCTCGCCACCCTCGGAGAGGAGGAGCCGCTCAGCCTTCCAACCGTGGTCTGCCTTCGTCTTCCCCCACCCCCACAGCTGCTGCGGATGCCCGTTGAACCGGTTGACGTAGCCGTCCCAGGCAGACGGATCAGTGCAGGAAGTAACGCTCAGTGTCATGCCATCAAGCCTACGTGGAAGCCGTGGCAGGCTCCGAACGCGCCGCCGCGGCGTTCCTCATACCCATTTATAAAAGGACCGGTGCGGCAGGCCGTTTGGGTAAGGACCGGGGCAAGGGGCCAGAGCAGCCAGGGCAGGCGGTCATCGGACGCGAAAGAGGGACCCGTTCCAGATGCCGGGTCCCTCTTTTCACGTGCAACTTCTCCGCAGCTTACCCGCAGCGGGCCTGGTTCCTAGCGGACCCGGGCGTAGGACTCCCACTTGTGCGACTGGTGTTCGCCGTCGACCACCCGGATGGTCCCGGACTTGGAACGCATCACGATGGACTGGGTCAGCACGCGGTCCTTCTTGTAGCGCACGCCACGCAGCAGGTCGCCGTCGGTGATGCCGGTTGCCGCGAAGTAGCAGTTGTCGCTGGTGACCAGGTCATTGGTGGACATCACACGGTCCAGGTCATGGCCGGCGTCAATCGCCTTCTGCTTTTCTTCATCCGAGGTGGGCCACAGACGGCCCTGGATGACGCCGCCGAGCGTCTTGATCGCGCAGGCGGTGATAATTCCCTCGGGCGTTCCGCCGATGCCCATCAGCGCATCGACGTCGGTTCCTTCGCGCGCTGCGGCGATACCGCCGGCGACGTCGCCGTCCATCAGCATCCGGGTCCGGGCGCCGGCGTCCCGGATCTCCTGCACCAGCGGCTTATGCCGGTCGCGGTCCAGGATCATCACGTTGAGCTGGTTGATCTTCTTGCCCTTGGCCTTGGCAATTAGGTGCAGGTTCTGCTTGACCGGCAGGCGCAGGTCAACCATGTCAGCGGCCTCGGGGCCGGTGACCAGCTTTTCCATGTAGAAGACCGCTGAGGGGTCGAACATGGTGCCGCGTTCGGCGACGGCCAGCACAGCCAGCGCATTGTTGATGCCCAGGGCCGTAAGGCGCGTCCCATCGATCGGGTCAACGGCGACGTCGCAGAGGGCTCCGGTGCCGTCGCCCACGTGTTCGCCGTTGTAGAGCATCGGAGCTTCGTCCTTCTCGCCTTCGCCGATGACCACTACGCCGTTGAAGTGGACCGAGGAAATAAGCGAACGCATGGCATCGACCGCTGCGCCGTCGGCGGCGTTCTTGTCACCAAAACCGACCCAGTGGCCGCCGGCGATTGCCGCGGCCTCAGTGACGCGCACCAGTTCGAGCGCAAGGTTCCGGTCCGGCTCGTCGTCGCCGACTGCCAGGGCGGGGGAAAGAGTTGAGTACTGGGCACCTTGGGACACGTTTAACCTCATCTTTGAAATTTCGGGTTCCAGCCATTCGGTGAGCAACACCAAGCAGCCGCCCGCGGGCTGATCCTTGTACCGATCATAGTCGCCAACCGGTTCCACCCACCGCAGCGGCATCAGTTTTACCTCCCCGGGCGCACGTCCCGCCCGGCTCGGAAAGGGGACGGAATAGGACTTGCCGGGCCGGATAGGCGATTATGGAAGGGTGAGTGAGCAGCCGCAGCCCGATGAGCCCGTAGTAACCCCAACCCTGACCGCGAAGCAGGCCAAACGCGCCAACGCGACGGTCGTGGGCATGCTGATTGCCACCGGCATCACCTTGGCGATCGTGCTGCTGCCGGTGTTGCTGAATCCGTACGAGAAGCCGCAGGTGCGCGACGTCGACGTCCAGGCCATCGCCTCGGAAGCGGCACCCGATGCCGGCTACGACCCACTGGCCCCCGACCTGCCCGAGGGCTGGACCTCCAACTACGCGCGCTGGGACTCGGGGATCAACTCTGGAGTCCCCACCTGGGAAGTGGGATATCTCACTCCGGACTGGGACTTCATCCGCCTCACCGAAACGGCCTCGGCCAACCCGACCTGGATTTCCCAGACAACTGACGATTCCGTAGTGTCCGGCGAGCGGACCACCGGCGGCACCACCTGGCAGCTGCGGGACGGCGCTGACGGCGAGGCTCACCTGGTGGCCGAGGTCAACGGCATGACCGTGATCCTGAGTTCCGAGGCGGACCTGGCCACCGTGGATGTGCTCGCCGAAGCAGTGCTGCAGGACCTCGCCGCCTCCAACGGCTAGCATCCGCTGCCTTGTCCATGTCCGGATTCCGGGTCTGATTGCGGTAACAGAGCCCCGGGAGTGCGGACGGGGCACTATTGTTGAACGGTGACTGAAATCAACAGCCCCCTTAGTGCTCCCGTCACTCCGGCAGAAGCGTGGCAGCGCCTCCGCGAAGGAAATGACCGCTTCATCGCCGGCAGCTCCCAGCACCCCAACCAGGACGCTCCAAGGCGCAGCTCCTTGGTCAACCAGCAGAACCCCTTCGCTGTCATCTTCGGCTGCTCGGATTCCCGGCTCGCCGCTGAAATCATCTTCGACCTTGGCCTCGGCGACGCCTTTGTGGTCCGCACCGCCGGCCAGGTGACCGACGACGCCGTCCTCGGGTCCCTGGAATACAGTGTGGGCGTCCTGGGCGTCCCGCTGATCGTGGTCCTCGGCCACGACAGCTGCGGTGCAGTCACAGCCACGAAGGAATCAGTCGATACCGGTTCCATGCCCGCCGGGCACGTCCGCACGCTGGTCGAGCGCATCACCCCCTCTGTCCTCGCCGCCAAGCGGAACGGCCTGAGCGAGGTCAATGACATGGTGGTGGAGCACACCCGGCAAACGGCCGAAAGGCTGGTGGAGGACTCCCGGCTGATTTCCGATGCGGTGGCGTCCGGACGCGCCGCCGTGGTCGGCCTTTCCTACCATCTGGCCGCCGGCCGGGCAGACCTGGTCTCCAGCATCGGGAATCTGACCACCGGCGTCGAGGACCTGGCGGCCGGGTAGCTGAGCGCTCCGAAACGCGCCGTCTTTGCGACACGCGTTTTAGCCCCCGGCTCCCCCGCCCACTAGGCTTGGAGCCATGACTTCTGACTCCGCTGAATACCGCATTGAACATGACACGATGGGTGAGGTCCGCGTCCCGGTAAACGCCCTTTACCGCGCGCAGACCCAGCGCGCCGTGGAGAACTTCCCGATTTCGGGCAAGCCGCTGGATGACGCGCACATCGAGGCCCTGGCCCGCATCAAGAAGGCTGCTGCCACCGCCAACGCCGAACTCGGAGTGCTCGACGCCGAGCGCGCCGGCGCCATCGCGTCCGCCGCCGACGAAGTCGCCGCCGGCAAGCACTACGGCCAGTTCCCGATCGATGTGTTCCAGACCGGTTCCGGAACATCCTCGAACATGAACACCAACGAGGTCCTCGCCGAGCTCGCCACCCGCGCCCTGAAGGCAGCAGGCAGCGAGACCACTGTTCACCCGAACGACCACGTCAACGCGTCCCAGTCCTCCAACGACGTCTTCCCGACCTCGGTCCACGTCGCCGCGACCTCCGCGCTGATCAACAACCTGGTCCCCGCTCTGGAGCACCTCGCCGCCTCACTGGAGCGCAAGGCCGAGGAATTCAAGGACGTTGTGAAGTCCGGCCGCACCCACCTGATGGATGCCACCCCCGTGACCCTGGGCCAGGAATTCGGCGGCTACGCAGCACAGGTCCGCTACGGCATCGAACGTGTCCAGGCTTCCCTGCCCCGCGTGGCCGAGGTTCCGCTGGGCGGCACCGCCGTTGGCACCGGCATCAACACCCCTGCCGGCTTCCCGCAGCGCGTGATCGAACTGCTGGCTGCCGATACCGGCCTGCCGCTGACCGAGGCCCGTGACCACTTCGAATCCCAGGCCAACCGCGACGCCCTCGTCGAGGTTTCGGGGATGCTGCGCACCATTGCGGTGTCCTTCTCCAAGATCGCCAATGACCTGCGCTGGATGGGTTCGGGCCCCAACACGGGCCTCGGCGAAATCGCCATCCCCGACCTCCAGCCGGGCTCCTCGATCATGCCGGGCAAGGTCAACCCGGTCATCTCCGAAGCAGTCATGCAGGTCGCCGCGCAGGTCGTGGGCAACGACGCCGCCATCGCCTGGGCCGGCACCTTCGGCTACTTCGAGCTGAACGTGGGCATCCCCGTCATCGCCTCGAACCTGCTCGAGTCCATCCGCCTGCTCGCCAACTCCTCGGTGATCATGGCGGACAAGATGATCGACGGCATCGAAGCCAACGTGGAGCGTGCCCGCTACCTGGCCGAGGCCTCCCCCTCGATCGTGACCCCGCTGAACAAGTACATCGGCTACGAGAACGCGGCGAAGATCGCCAAGTTCGCGGTCAAGGAAGGCAAGACCATCCGCCAGGCCGTCGTCGAACTAGGCTTCGTGGAACGCGGCGAGGTGACCGAGGAGCAGCTCGATTCCGCCCTCGATGTCCTCTCGATGACGAAGCCGCCGCAGGCCTAGCCAACCCCAATATCCGGCGAAGGATGCCTGGCCGCTTGGCCGGGCATCCTTCGCCGTTTCCATCGGTTTGCACTTATGAGTGCAGAGTGCAAAACTTTACTCCGTGACAAATAGTGCATCGGAATCGGGCAGTGGCCTGCGCGAACGCAAACGCACCGCCACCCGGGTCGCCATTACGACGGCGGCCAGGATCCTGACTGCCGAGCACGGCGCCAACGGCTTCACCGTCGAGGAACTGTGCGAGAAGGTCGGCATTTCCCGCCGCACCTTCTTCAACTACTTCCCGGCCAAGGAAGACGCGATCCTGGGTTCTCCTGTGGATGACCTGCCCGAAGACCTGGTCCGCCGTTTCATCGACGGCGGCGAGGATTCCCGCCCGGGCGAGCTCTCCAGCACCCTGCTGGCCGATTTCGTGGATCTCGCGGTGGGCATGATGGACCGCATGGCCATTTCCCGCAACGAAATGGTCATGCTCAAGAACGCAATCGCGGCTGAGCCCCGGCTGCTCCAGAAGGCCATGCACGGTTCCCAGGCCGCCCAGGACGCGTTTGCCTCGATGGTCTCGGAGCGGGAATCGCTGCCCGCCGACGACCCCCGGGTCCGTGCTGCGATCACCGTTTTCGGCGCCCTGGTACAGGACACCGGACCGAAGTTCTTTGACCAGGAGAACACCGTGTCCTACCGCAGGATGCTCGTTGAGGCAGTGAATTCCGCCCGCGAGGTCTTTTCCCTCTCTTCTCCCCTCTCCTACCCCCTTGAGGACACCGAATGACCACCACCGCCGCACGCGCCTCCGGGCCGCTGCTGCTGACCCAGAAGCGCATCTGGATCATCTTTTCCGCACTGATCGCAGGCATGCTGCTGTCCAGTCTCGACCAGACAATCGTTTCCACCGCCATGCCCACCATCGTGGGCGAGCTCGGCGGCGTCGAGCACCAGACCTGGATCACCACCGCCTACCTGCTGGCCACCACCATCGTGATGCCGATTTACGGCAAGTTCGGTGACGTCCTGGGCCGGCGCAACCTGTTCCTCTTCGCGATCGCGCTCTTTACGGTCGCGTCCGTGGGCTGTTCCCTGGCCACCGATTTCTGGGGCTTCGTTGTTTTCCGCGCCATCCAGGGCCTGGGCGGCGGCGGTCTGATGATCCTTTCCCAGGCGATCATCGCTGACATCGTGCCGGCCAACGAGCGCGGCAAGTATCTCGGTCCGCTCGGTGGCATCTTCGGCCTTTCCGCTGTGGCCGGCCCGCTCCTCGGCGGTTTCTTCGTCGACCACATGACCTGGCAGTGGGCGTTCTACATCAACATTCCGGTAGGCATCATCGCGTTCCTGATCGCCTTCTTCGCCCTGACACTGCCCAACAAGAAAGCCGAAAAGCGGATCGACTTCGGCGGTGTGGTGCTGCTCTCAATTGCCACTACCTGCCTGATTTTCTTCACCGACTTCGGCGGCCGCGCAGACCACGGCTGGACCGATCCGGCCACCCTGGCCTTCGGTGCCGGCCTGCTGGTGGCCGCGTTCGGCTTTGTGCTGGTTGAGCGCCGGGCCCAGGATCCGATCATTCCGCTGAGCCTGTTCAAGAACCCGATCTTCGTGAACAGCACCGCCATCGGCTTCACGCTGGGCATGGGCATGTTCGCCTCCATTGCCTTTGTCCCCACCTTCCTGCAGATGTCCACTGGCACCTCGGCAGCCGTTTCCGGCCTGCTGATGCTGCCCATGATGGTGGGCATGATGGGTACTTCGATTTGGTCCGGCCTGGCTATCACCAAGTCCGGCAAGTACAAGAAGTATCCGATCGCCGGTGCTGCCCTGGTGATCGTGGCCATGCTCTGGCTGACCACGCTCGCCGCCTCGACCCCGGTGTGGGTGATCTGCGCGCAGCTCTTCGTCTTCGGCGCGGGTCTGGGCCTGATCATGCAGGTTGTGGTCCTGGTGGTACAGAACTCCGTTCCGGTGGACCAGATCGGCACCGCCACCTCGTCCAACAACTATTTCCGCGAGGTTGGCGCGTCCCTGGGCGTCGCGATCTTCGGCGCGATGTTCACCACCCGGCTTTCCGAGAACCTTATGGGTGTCTTCTCCGGCGCGGGCATGGACGCGGCTGCTGCCGGCGAGGCTACCGCCACGCTGCAGCCTGCGGCGCTGGAAGCGCTGCCCGAACCGGTCCGGGACGGAATCGTCACGGCCTACGCGGATTCGCTGGCTCCGGTGTTCTGGTACCTGATTCCGTTCCTGGTCATCGCCCTGGTCCTGGCCTTCTTCCTCAAGCAGATCCCGCTCTCCGACGTCGCCGGCATGGTTGCCCGGGGCGAGGCCATCGGCGGTGAAGAGGCCGTACGGCTGGAGGCTGAGCGTGAAGCCGCTCTCCGCGGCGAGGCGGCGGCCCCAGGCTCCGAGCCGGGCTCCGAGCCCGTCACTGTCCCGGATGTTCCCGCTGAGCCGGACGGGTCGGCAGAGGCTGCGCGCGGGTCGGACGGCCCGTCCCGCTAGGGAACGCCCCACGAGGGAAGATCCTGCAGAGAACGGCGAAGGGCCGGCCACCTTGGTGCCGGCCCTTCGCCGTTCCCATAAACCGCGTGCCTCTCAGGTTTCAAAGACCGGGACGCCAGTGGAGGTGCGGGCCAGGTCGATCAGCATCCGGTGCCGGGTGTTGAGTTCCGGCAGGGCGTCGAGGGCGAACCAGGCCACGTCGCTGGACTCGTCGTCGTTCACGCGGGCCGTCCCGGCGACGTAGGAGCAGCTGAACGCCAGGTTCAGGAACTGGCAGCGGTCCAGGTTGGGGAACGTGACGGGGTCGGTGGTGCCCACATGGATCAGGTGCTCCAGCTTGGCCTGCACACCGGTTTCCTCTTCCACTTCCCGAAGCAGACCGGGGCCGGGTTCCTCCCCCGGTTCCAGGATGCCGGTGATGATGGTCCAGCGGCCGTTGTCCGCACGGCGGCAGAGGAGCACCTCGGACGCCTGGTTGAAAACGACGGCGGCTACGCCGGGCACCCAGAGCAGGTCATGGCCGACTTTTTCGCGCAGGGACAGGATGAAGTCGGGTGTGGGCATCCTCCTACTGTAGGGCAGGCGCCAGGAGTGCCACGGCGGCGCCCGCGAGCATAAAGGGACCGAAGGCGATCCGGGTCTTACCGGTGCCCCGGCCGGCCAGGATCAGGCCAAGTCCCCAAATGCCGCCCAGCACGAATCCCGCAGCCGCGCCCGCGGCCACCTGCATCCACCCGGCATAGCCCAGGAAAAGCCCCAGCACGCCGGCCAGTTTGACGTCGCCCAGTCCCAGGCCAGCGGGGCTGATAACCCGCAGCAGGAAGTACCCGGCCAGCAGCACCACGGCTCCTGAGGCCATCCCTGCCAGCCGCCCCGGTTCTCCGGCAGCCAGGCCCGCTGCACAAAGCAGCAGGCCCGCGGCCGGATAAGCAGGAAGCACCAGCCGGTCAGGCAGCCGGTGGCTGCGGATGTCCTCCACCGCCAGCAGGACCGAGAGCACGGCGAGGTACCCCAGGGCAGCCAGCAAAAACCACGCGGCTGCCCGGTCCTGGCTCCAGTACTCCCCTACGATCCCCCACATGCGCCCTACCGTACGTCACGGTTGCCGGAGCTGGCAGCGGCTTGTTCCGGGGTGGGGATAAAGCCAACGGTTCCTGTCCCCGTGACACGCCGGGCGGGGACAGGACCCGGGTTAGCCGATCCCGCCGTCCTCCAGCAGTTCCGTGACCAGGGCTGCGATCGGAGAGCGCTCGGACCGGGTCAGTGTCATGTGGGCAAACAGCGGATGGCCCTTGAGCGTTTCGACCACGGCGGCGATACCGTCGTGGCGGCCGACCCGAAGGTTATCCCGCTGGGCGACGTCGTGCGTCAGGACCACTTTGGAGTTCTGGCCGATGCGTGAGAGCACGGTCAGCAGCACGTTTTTCTCCAGTGACTGGGCCTCGTCCACGATTACGAAGGAATCGTGCAGGGAACGTCCGCGGATGTGGGTCAGCGGCAGGACTTCGAGCATGCCGCGGTCCAGCACCTCCTCCACGACTTCCTTGGAGACCAGCGCCTCCAGGGTGTCGAATACTGCCTGCCCCCACGGCCCCATTTTTTCAGCCTCGCTGCCGGGCAGGTACCCCAGTTCCTGGCCGCCGACGGCGTAGAGCGGGCGGAAGACCACCACTTTCCGATGCTCCTGGCGCTCCAGCACCGCTTCCAGCCCTGCGCACAGGGCAAGGGCCGATTTTCCGGTGCCGGCGCGTCCGCCCAGCGAGACGATCCCGACCTCCGGGTCCATCAGCATCTCGATCGCCAGCCGCTGCTCTGCTGAACGGCCATGCAGCCCAAAAACGTCGCGGTCTCCCCGGACCAGGCGCACCTGCTTGTCGGTGCCCACCCGGCCCAGGGCGGACGAGCGGCCAGCCAGCAGGACCAGCCCGGTATTGACGGGCAGTTCGGCGGCCTCCGGAAGAAAAACTGGTTCATGGTCATACAGCGCGTTGACCTCGGCGTCACCGGTTTCCAGTTCAACCATCCCGGTCCACCCCGTATCGCGGACCAGCTCGTTCCGGTATTCGTCGGCCGTGAGCCCCACGGCGGCTGCTTTCACGCGCAGGGGCAGGTCCTTGGAGACCACGGTGATGCTGCGTCCCTCGTCCGCAAGATTGCGGGCGACGGCGAGGATCCGGCTGTCATTGTCGCTTCCCCTGATCCCCATCGGCAGCACGTCCAGGGAGACATGGTTCAACTCCACCCGCAGCGTTCCGCCGGCGTCGCCGATCGGTATCGGGCCTTCAAGTCCGCCGTGCTGCACCCGCAGGTCATCCAGGAGCCGCAGCGCGGCCCTGGCGAAGTAACCCAGTTCCGGATCGCTGCGTTTGCTTTCCAGTTCACTGATGACCACCAAGGGCAGGATGACCTCGTGTTCGGCGAAACGCAGGATCGCCTTCGGATCCGACAACAGGACGGAGGTGTCAAGCACAAACCCGAGCGGCTGTTGCTCAGGTGCTCCGGCAGGTGCCTGGACGGATGTGTTGGTTACGGCCACTTAGAACTCCAGTCAGGGACCGTAGGCCCCGATTAGCTAGAAGTGTGGGTATCCGCAGGCCGGCACAGAAGGCCGGGCTGCGGCCTCCTCAACACACGGTGTGTGAGCATCCGGCCTCCGGTTCCATCAGCATGGGGCTGATCGATACGACCAAGCTAACCCAGGCTCCGCTCCGCTGAACACAGGGACACGATGCAGTTCTCCTGCCGGGTGTCTTCAAGCTGTGTACCTGTTGTTGCAGGTTTGCCCTGCTTGTTTGCCAGGAGTGCGGGAAGCACAGGAGGGCGGGAAGGCCGGGCTAGGAGCCGAACCGGCGCTGGCGGTTCGCGTAGTCACGCAGGGCCCGAAGGAAGTCCACCCGGCGGAAGTCGGGCCAGAGTGCTTCGCAGAAGTAGAACTCGCTGTAGGCGCTCTGCCACATGAGGAAGCCGGAGAGCCGTTGTTCTCCGGAGGTGCGGATCACCAGCTCAGGATCAGGCTGTCCCCGGGTGTAGAGGTACTCGGAAATCTGCGCGTCGCTCAGATTATCGGTGATCTCATCGATGGGCCTGCCCTGTTTCTGGGCGTCGCGCAGCAGTTCCTTGACGGCGTCGACAATTTCCCGCCGCCCACCGTACCCGATGGCTACGTTGACGTGCAGACCGGTCGCCGAGGCGGTGCTTTCGCCCAGCCGGGCTAGCTGGCCCGAAAGCTCCGGAGGGAGGATCTCCAGGGCGCCCACGGGCTGGACCCGCAGGTCGCCCTTTTCACCCAGACGGTCCAGCGTGTTCGCGATGATGCCCAGGAGCGGTTCCAGCTCGTCCGGATCGCGGTTGAGGTTGTCAGTGGAGAGCATGTAGAGCGTCACTACCCGTACACCGAGCTCTTCGCACCAGCCCAGGAATTCGAGGATCTTATCCGCCCCCGCCTGGTGCCCGTCGGCGGTCGGGGCTCCGGCGAGTTTTGCCCAGCGGCGGTTGCCGTCCACCATCACCCCGATATGCTCGGGGATACGGTCCTTGACCAGGCTGCGCCGCAGCTTCCGCTCGTAGTAGGCATAGACCACACCGGGAAACCGCACGGGTGATTCACCTGCCTCTTGTGTGTTGGTGATCCGCTTCGAACACGGAATCTGCTTTTTTCAAGGCTACCGTGCGGCGCCGCCGCCGCTGTGCAAGTCGGAACCGAAACGATGCTACTGCTTAGTAACCTACCGGGTCGTAAGTTAGGATTATGAGCATGACTTCACCCTCGCGGCGAGTGCCAGTCCAGCAGGATCCGGAGTCCCGCACAGCTCCGGGACCCCTTGAATCGGCTGTTGAGTCCGTAGCCGCTGCGCTGGAAATCAAGCCTCGCCTGCGCGGCTGGCTTCATGCAGGTGCAGCACCCCTGGCGCTGGCTGCGGGCATCGTCCTCGTGGCCCTGGCTCCGACTACAGGTACCCGCATTGCCTCCGCGGTCTATGCCCTGACCGGAATCCTGCTCTTCGGCGTCTCTGCGGTCTACCACCGCGGCAACTGGACTCCGCCCGTGAAGAAGATCCTCAAGCGCCTGGACCACACCAATATCATGCTGGTGATCGCCGGGTCCTACACCCCGCTGGCTGTCTCCCTGCTCCCCCGTGACACGGCAGAGGTGCTGCTGTGGATCATCTGGTCCGGAGCCGTCGCCGGAGTTGCCTTCCGCCTGCTGTGGCTGAATGCTCCCCGCTGGCTCTATACGCCTGTCTACATCGCTCTCGGACTGGCTGCCGTCTTCTACATCCCGGACTTCTGGTCGGTGAACCCTGCCATCGCCGTCCTGGTGATGGCCGGTGGGGCGGCTTACATCGCGGGCGCGGTGATCTATGCCCTGAAACGCCCGAACCCTTCCGTGAACTGGTTCGGCTTCCATGAGATCTTCCATGCCTTCACCCTGGTGGGCTTCGCCTGCCATTACGCAGCCATCATGATGGCCGTGCTCTCGGTCCAGGGCTGACCGGCCTAGCCGGCCGCCTGGAGCTGCGACAGCAGGTCCTCCGCTGTTGCCACCGGCCGGCGGCACGCCATTGCGCGGCAGACATAGGCCAGCGCCGGAACCTCCGTCTCCCGTCCAGCCAGCAGCGGCACCGCGTCCGCCGGGCCGTGGGCGATCACCAGGGACGGCCCTCCCGCATTCCGGCCAACCGTAAGGAGGCCGGCCACCGCTGCGGGGTCGGAACCGGTGACCGCCAGTTCGCGCGGTCCGTCTTCCAGCGCCTGCTGCACGGACATGGCCCAGCCCACTGCCTGGGGCGCGGCCGGGGCGGCCCGCCGCACATGTGAGGTCAGCGCTTCGGCCAGGGCGCGGTGGCGCGTTGAGCCGCTGTACGCAGAGGACGTCAACAGTACGCCAGCGAACAGGGCAGTGCCGCTCGGAACGGCATCATCCAGCGGGCTGGCAGCAGATATACCGCCCTGGGCCTGCCGGACCTCCGCTGA
>NZ_DALZXY010000026.1:0-251 GCF_031988865.1 Arthrobacter sp. | reverse complement strand
TAGCGGTATCCGAGAGCGTCCCTTCGGTCAGGAACCGTTCCACAGCGGTTTCCACCAGGGACTGCGCAGCCTCGTGCCAGCGCGGGTCTCCAGTGGCCGCATAAAGCGCGAAGAGGCCCTCGGCAGCTCCGGCGTAGTCCTCGAGCAGGCCCTCGATTCCCTGCACGGCGCCGTCGTTGGACACCCGGTACAGGAGCTGCCCGCGCCGGTGCACCCGGAGGAGGTATTCGGCTGCCGCAACGGCTGCGGAG
>NZ_DALZXY010000025.1:4927-40005 GCF_031988865.1 Arthrobacter sp. | reverse complement strand
GCCGCCGTCGGGCTCTGCGGCGGCGGTGGCCAAGGCGAGGCCCTCCTGCTGTACCGCAACTAGTGGAATCTGAAACCGCCAGCGGGCGGGAGAGAGTGCTGGCAGCCGCCCGGGAACTCGGGCTGGCTGTGCAGGTGGTGGACCGTCCGGCTGCCGCGAGCCTCGCTGAAGCCGCTGCCAGCCTCGGTATCAGCCCCGGCGAGATAGTGAAGTCCCTGGTGGTGCGGAGAAAAAGCGGGGAGTACCTGTTTGTGCTTGTTCCGGGCGACGAGCAGATCTCCTGGCCGAAGCTGCGGGCAGCCGCCGGAGCCAACAAGCTTGCCCTGCCGCCGGCCGAGGAAGCGTTCGAGGCCACCGGGTACACCCGCGGTACCATCACCCCGCTCGGCAGCACAGTGAACTGGCCGGTCTTCGCCGCGCCGGCCATCCGTGGCAAGCGGGTTTCCATGGGTGCCGGCGAACACGGGGCAAGCCTTTTCGTTGACGGCGACGCACTGCTTGACGCGCTCCGGGCCCGGGTCGTGGATATTACCGAGCCACTCCCCTAGTCCGCAGGCACCGTCCAGGCATCACGCCCAAGACAGCAAAAACCCCCGCTTCCAGTAAAGGAAGCGGGGGTTTTTGAAGTATTGCGGCTAGGCCGCAATGCCAATGCTACTTAAGGGTAACCGTGGCGCCGGCAGCCTCGAGGGCTTCCTTGGCCTTATCGGCGGTTTCCTTGTTGGCGCCTTCGAGGATGGCCTTCGGAGCACTGTCAACCAGGTCCTTGGCTTCCTTCAGGCCCAGGGAAGTCAGCGCGCGGACTTCCTTGATCACTGCGATCTTCTTGTCGCCAGCAGATTCCAGAACGACGTCGAATTCGCTCTGCTCTTCAGCAGCATCAGCAGCGCCGCCGGCGGCCGGACCGGCAACTGCAACAGCAGCAGCGGTGACGTCGAACGTCTCTTCGAAGAGCTTCACGAAGTCGGAGAGCTCGATGATGGACAGTTCCTTGAAAGCCTCAATGAGCTCTTCGTTGGTGAGCTTCGCCATGATGTGGCGTCCTTCCTATAGTTGGTGCACGCAGGCACCGGAGATTGGATGAGAAGAGGTTCTACTCTTCGGTGGCTGCTTCTGCGGCCGGAGCTTCTTCTGCAGCGGCCGGAGCCTCTTCTGCAGCAGGAGCAGCGGGGGTGCCGCTCTCCTCTTCGAGCTTCAGACGCAGTGCATCTGCCGTGCGGGCCAGCATGGACATCGGTGCCTTGAGGACACCGGCGACACGTGCGAGCTGGAACTCACGGGATTCAAGCGCAGCAAGCGCAGCAACACCGGCGGCGTCGAGGTTGTTGCCCTCGAAGACACCGGTCTTGATGACCAGCTGCGGGTTGGTCTTGGCAAAATCCGTCAGGCTCTTTGCAGCCGCAACTGCGTCACCCTTGATGAAGGCAATTGCAGTAGGGCCGGTCAGCTGGCCATCGAATGCATCGATGCCTGCTTCCTTGGCTGCAATGCCCGTCAGGGTGTTCTTGACGACCGAGTACTTGGTGTCCTGGCCGAGCGAACGGCGCAGCTCCTTGAGCTGTGCAACGGTGAGCCCGCGGTATTCGGTTAGGACAGCAGCGGTTGAATCCTTGAAATCATTGGCGATTTCTTCAACTGCTGACACCTTTGTTGGCGTTGCCATAACCCTCCTTCCGGGGAAATAATGCCGGTGGATCGGGTCCCGAACATAAAAAACGCCCCGGGCAGATGCACGGGGCGGCACTCAACGGACCAAAATCCGGAGTTCACTTCGTTCACCTGCGCAGGTCGCCCTATCAAGGGACTTTCGGATGATTCTCCAACCGGTTTCCACGCGTGGAGGCTGATGGTTCAGCTTTACGGTGGGATTGAATGCACATCGACCGACGGTCTTTGGTAGTTCAAGCTTAGAGGAGAATCCCCAGAGGGCCAAATCGCCGGCGCAGTCAGGCCGCGCCGGCGAAGTGGTGCTACGTCGTAGGTGTTTGCGGGCGGAGCAGTTCCAGTGCCCAGGCAGCCGTTGCCGCCGCGGAACCGGTCCAGACACCCAACAGCCCGAGCATGTTCTCCCCTGCAGCCCGCATCGCCGGGAGGGCCTCCTCCACGGCGGCAAGCGTGGAGGTACGCAGCTCCGTATTGATGTTGACCTTCCCAATCCCGGCAGCTGCCGCGCCGCCCAGATCGGCTTCAGTCAGGCCCGAGGCTCCGTGGAGGACCAGCGGGAGCGAACCGGCCGCGGCCTTCACAGCGGAGAGCCTGTTCCAGTCCAGGTGCGGCTCTCCCTTGTAGTTTCCGTGGACGTTGCCCACCGCCACTGCCAGCAGGCCGGCACCGGAGGCCTCGAGAAACGCTGCCACCGTGGCAGGGTCCGTCATTCCGGCCGTGGCGTCCGCCCCGGCCGCTGCGGAGGCATCATCCTCGTCACCAGGCAGGGCACCGAGCTCCGCCTCCACCACAATGTCCAAGCCAGCCAGTGAGCGCACGACGCCGGCCACAAACTCCGCATTTTCCGCAGGTTCCAGCGCCGAACCGTCAGCGAGCACGCTGTCCGCTCCAGCCTTCGCCGCCGCAAGTATGAGGTCGGGGTCGGCCGCGTGGTCCAGCTGGACGAGGACCGGCACGGACGCGGAGTCGGCCAGGCCGCGCAGGGCGGCAATGAACCGCATGCCACCCGGCCCCGCGGCAGTCTTGGGCGCCACGAGGAGGATTACCGGCCGCCCGGCGTCCTCAGCGGCACCCACCACGGCCAGCGCGGTGGTGAAGTCGTAGCAGGTCAGTGCAGGTACGGCTCCTCCCAGTGCCAGCTCGCCCGCGGTGACCTCGTCTAGTCTGGCCCTCAACTCAGCCAACCAAGGGAGTCAGGGCCAGCCAGGCGAGGCTGGTCAGTGCGAATCCCAAGACACCCAGGATCGTGGTGAGCACGGTCCAGGTCCTGAGCCCGTCCGCAACGGACAGTCCGAGGTAACGGGTCACGATCCAGAATCCGGAATCGTTCACATGGGAGAACCCGAAGGCACCGAAGCCGATGGCGACGGTGATCAGTGCCATCTGCAGGGCCGAGTAGTCGCCCGACGCAACCGAGGCGGCCAGCAGGCCGGCTGTGGTCACGATCGCCACGGTTGCCGATCCCTGGGCCGCGCGCAGCACTGCGGCCAGCAGGTAGCCCATCAGCAGGATCGGCAGGCCGGCGGAAGACAGCGTGTCAGCCAGTGCGGTGCCGATGCCGGACTCGGTGAGGACCTTGCCGAAGGCACCGCCTGCGCCGGTCACCAGGATGACGATCGCCGCGGGTGCCAGCGCGGCATCCATGACCTCGCCCGTGGTGGAGGCACTCCAGCCCCGGCGGATGCCGAGGAAGATGAAGGCCAGGAACACGGTGACCAGCAGCGCGACCACGGGCGAACCGATCAGCGTCAGGGCCGGAAGGGCAGCAGATCCTTCGGGGAGGACGACGGCGCTGACGGTGCCGAGCATGATCATGACGATCGGCAGGACAATCAGGGCGATGATCATGGCCGGACTGGGAGGCGCCTGCACGGTAGTCCGCGTCTTTACCGCGGTTCCCCCGGCACCGGATTCCACCTCGACATCGGACTTGCCGCTGCCAAAGAGCCGGAACTGTTCAGCCGTCGCCGGCAGCATCGTATAGTCGCGGCGGTTCAGCCATTTGGCCACGAAGTATGCGGGCACCCCCAGGATTGCGCAGATGATCAGGCCGATGATCGTGATCCAGCCAATGTCGGAGCCGAGGACACCGGCGCCGCCGACAACCCCCGGGTGCGGCGGGACAACCACGTGCACAGCCAGCATGATGGCGGCCACGGGCAGGCCGATTTTGAGCGGATTGACGCCGGCAGCCTTGGCGAAGCCGTAGACGATCGGCACCAGGATGATGAAGCCGACGTCGAAGAAGACCGGAATGGCCAGCAGGAAGGCCGCTGCCGTCAGAGCTGCGGTAACCCGCTTGGGCCCGAGGATCTTCGTGAACTTGCCGGCCAGCGCCTCAGCACCGCCCGACAGTTCGATCATCTTGCCGAGCATGGCTCCCAGGCCCACCAGGATGGCAACGGACCCGAGGGTTCCGCCCAGTCCGGCCTGGACCGAGGTGACGACTTCGTCCAGCGGGATGCCCGCCGCGACAGCTACCAGGATGCTGACGGTCAGCAGGGCCAGGAAGGCCGGAATCTTGAACTTGATGACGGCGAGCAGCAGGACTGCAACGCCGGCCACCGCAATGATCAAGAGCGTCAATGCGCTCATCGTTTGTCTCCTTTGACAGGTGCGAGTGATGTGGGAACGGGCAGGTTTCCGCCCGCGGCCGGGCTACGGGGTGGGGCGCACCGGCGCTACGACCTTGATGACGGCGGAGTCATCCGCCGCACCCAGGCCGGCTGCCTGGCCGAGCAGGTAGAGCTGTTCGGCCGCTGCGGCCACCGGCGTCGGCAGGCCGGTTTCCCGGGCGGCCTTGGTGACGATGCCCATGTCCTTGACGAAGATGTCCAGGCGGGACAGCACTTCGGCGCCCTCTTCGTCGTAGGCCTGGAGCATGCGCGGGCCGCGGTTGCCGAGCATAAAGGACGCCGCGGCCCCGGCCTGGAGGGCGCCCAGCGTCTTCTCCCGGTCCAGTCCGAGGGCGTCGGCCAGGGCCATGGCCTCGGCTGCCGCCGCGATGTGGACGCCGCAGAGCAGCTGGTTGACGGTCTTCAGTGCCTGGCCGTCGCCGGGCTTGTCGCCAACGATGCTCAGGGTGGACGCCAGCAGTTCGAGGACGGGCTTGGCCGTGGCCTGTGCCGCTTCAGTGGCGCCGACGACGATCAGCAGGTCCCCTTCGCCGGCCCGCACCGGGCCGCCGGACAGCGGGGCGTCGACGAGCTCGACCTGCTGCTCCGCCAGGCGGGCAGCAACCTCGGTGACAGCGGCGACGCCGACTGTGCTGGTCATAACCACCACGGCGCCGGGCTTCAGGGCGGGAGCGATGCCGGTTTCTCCGAACAGCACGTCGTTGAGCTGCGCTCCGTTGCGCACGGCGAGCAGGACAGCGTCGGCACCGGAAGCTGCGTCCGCGCCGGACGCGAAAGTCTTGATCCCTGCGGCTTCGGCCAGCGCCAGACGCGCAGGCGCAATGTCGAAGCCGTGTACGGTCAGGCCGGTGGCCAGGCGGGTTGCCATCGGCAGTCCCATGGCGCCAAGGCCTAGGACGGCAACGGTGTAGTCCGCGTTAATCTGCGAGGTAGTCATCTTTGAGGGTCCTTACTGTTCCGAGAGAATATCGACGACGGCGGCCAGCGACGTGTCATCGCCAACGTTGCCGGCGAAGACGATGTAGGGGATGCCTTCTGCGGGTCCGTCCATCGGCTCCCACAGTGAGACGATTCCGGGCAGCATCGGTCCGCGGACGATGGCACGGCCGATCTGCAGGCCCTTGGACGCAACGTCGGAGGAGGTGATGCCTCCCTTGGCGATCACGAACCGCGGCGGGGCGGCGGCAAGCACCCGCTGCACCACGTCAACCACGGCTGCGGAAACGCGGCGGGAAATATCCAGGGACTCCTCCCCCGTCGCTGCCGTGACCAGCTGGCGGCTGGTGTGCAGGACAACGTCCCCGGTGTTCAGGCCCGAAGCCACTTGTGCGCTGACTTCAGCCAGATGCTGCTCGCGGACGGCCGGATCAATAACGGAGGCGACGTCGATTTCCACCGTGAGCGAGGGCGGCCGAACTTCCTGCAAATGGTTGAGCTGGCGGGTGGTCACTCCAACGTGGGATCCGACCACGATCAATCCGCCGCGGCTGCGGCCCACGGGCTCGTCGCCGTAAACATCTTCGGCACTCAGCGGCGGGTGCTGTTCCTGGCCGATGGCGGCGCGGACGAAAGGCGGGCCAACCCGGTAGAGGAAGCTCTTGCCGTCGGCTTCCGCCCGCTGCAACCCCAGGGCCAGCAGCCGCAGGTCGTCTTCCGACACGGCGTCGGCAACAACGGGGATGGCGTTTGAGGCTCCCGCGAGGGCTGCCGCGATCTTGCCGGCTCCACCGCGGAGGACGTCAAGGGTGAGGGTGATGACGTCGGCGGCGTTGATCCGTCCGTTGGTCTTCTCTTCGACATAGGCGGCCAGATTGGAGTTGGCGTAGCCGAACGTGGCGTCCCGGGCGAATTCCGTCTCGGCGATGGGCTGCAGCTCCGAGCCGCTGCGCATGTAGTGGACGGCGCCGATGGTGATCCGGTTGGCGTCCGGGAAAGCCGGTACCAGAATCACGGCGTCGGGGGCCCTCAGCCCTGCATCCTGCATCGCCTCGGCCAGGACATCGGTTTCCAGCGGAAAGTGCCCGCGCAGGGTGGAATCGCTGCGGGAGACAAATGCCAGGCGGGCGCCCTGTGCCGTGGCTGCTGCCTGGGCGTTCGCGACGACCTCGCGGTTGATGCGGGCGGCGTCGGCCCCGGCCAGGCTGCGCGAGTTGGTCAGGACGTAAATAGCCGGAGCACCGGTGGACAGCGCCCAGGCGAAGTCGGCTTCTCCCCAGGAGGTGAGGACCGGCAGCCCGGCAACGGACTGCGTACCGGTGGGATCGTCGTCGAGGACGATGAAGACGGCGCCCGTGGCTCCTGCGGTCACATCCGCCGCGGAAACGGATACCGCTTCGGGGTAACCGGAGAGCAGGCTCCTCAAGTCTTCCATGAACACTCCTTTGTAATCAGATGTCAGACATCTTACACATGGAAGCTGGGGGGTCGAATCCCGCCGGGTTGGGGAAGCAGAAGCGCATGGCAATGAGCTACGGCTCCCCCGCTGGAGGTCCCGCGCGGCCATTTCTGGCCGCAGCCGTCTGACTAGGCTGAACGCAGTACGTGCTCGATGAGATCGGCCTGGGTCTGGTCCATGTGCGCGTCCATGGCCAGACGGGATGCCTCGGCGTCGCCGGCGGCAATGGCCGTCATCACCGCACGGTGCATCGCGATGGCGTGGTCCTGGATGACGGGAACAGCCGAGGTTTCTCTCCGACCGGCGGAGAGCAGCCTCCCCAGCGGTTCATACATGGCCGGAACCAGCACGTTGCCGGAGGCCCGCAGGATGACGTCATGGAAGGCGATGTCCTCCCGGACGAACGCGTCGACGTCGCCCGCTGCCGCCGCGTCGATCATGCCGGCCAGATGCTGCTCCAGCTGTTCCAGATCCTCGGGTTCCCGGCGCAGGGCCGCGAGTGCGGCCGCGCCGGTTTCGATCATGCGCCGGACTTCCAGCAGCTGGAGCGAAACGTTGTTTTCCCCAACCCCATGGGCGGTTGCACGGATCATTGCTTCGAGGGAGGTCCAGGACCGGGGCGGATTGACGTAGGTTCCCCGGCCGCGCTGCACATTCACCACGTTCTTGGCCCGAAGTGACTTAAGTGCCTCACGGACTGTGAGGCGGCTGACGTTCGCCTCCCCGGCGATGTCAGCCTCCGAGGGCAGCGCCGAGCCGATCGCGATTTCGCCGGCGATTATCCGGTCGAGCAACTGGTCCGCAACGGTATCCACCAGCGTCTTGCGTTCCAATGCTCCCCCTGAAGTGCAGGCATCCGGGTGCGGATGTCAGATGACTAATCCTACCTATGGGAGCGCTCTTCACTTTGCCTGGCCGAGCCGCTTCTGCCATTGGCCGCCCCAGCCCGCGGCGCGGAAGCCGAGTGCCTCGTTGATGCGGAGCATGTGCCGGTTCTCCTCGGCGTTCCAGGTGTAGACGCGCTGCACCCGGGGCCGTTCCTGCTGGAGGCGGCGCAGGTTAGCGGTCTTGAGCAGCATGCCCAGGCTATGCCCGCGGTGAGCCCTGAGCACCAGTGTGTCATCCTGCATCGCGGCTTGGGGCTGATCCCGGTTTACCGCCAGTATCGTGTGGCCGGCCAAGGTATCGGCGGAGAGGTCCCGGACCGCACAGCAGAGCAGGTCCACACCGGCGGCAGCCTGGGCCGCCTCGCTCTCGCGCACGCGCTCCACATCCCAGGCTTCCTCTTCCCATTCCAGGTTCCCCATGGGCGCGTCGGTGCTCATCCGCTGCCGGAGGCGGGCGTAGTCACTGACAAGGGTGTCCGGGCACCGCCCGGTCCAGGTTTCCAATGCATAGCCTTCTCCCGCGGCTTCGCGTGCCTGCGCGAGCGGTCCGGCAATGTCCGCGCCTTGGTCCAGGCCGAGTAGGCTGATCCGCTCCACCTGTTCCAAAACGAATCCGGCTGCCTGGGCGAAGCGTGCCGGGGAGTCCGCGGGCAGCTCCCCCACACCGGTCGCGGGGCGCAGTGTCGCTGCATCCGGTCCGGGGACAAGGGTATGTTCGGTTTCTGCCTCGAGCACCCCGCGGCCCAGGGCAGCCGTATACTCTTCGGCGGCGCGGAGCAGGCTGCGGCCCAGTCCGGTGCCCCATGCCGCCGGGTCCACCATCACGTCTACCCACACGGCATGGGTGTTATCAGTCAGCGGAACAATGAGGACCGCGGCGCCGGCCGGCGACGTCCCTTCCGGAAGCAGGATCACCCTCCGGCCCGCCTTCCGGGGCTGCATCCCGGCGAGCTGGGCCTCGGGGGATTCCTCAAAATCCGTGTTGCCCCAGAACCGCCTGTTCCGTTCGTTCACCAGACGGGCAAGGGCGAGGAAACCGTCAGTGCCGGCCTCCCCCAGTTGCCGGGGAATGGGGTTTTCCTGGACAGGATGCGCTCGGAAATCCATACCCCCATCTTGCTGGGATCGCCGCGGCCTGTCATCCCACTGTGATTTCGGCCCGGACACGCAAAAGCGGCCGCAGCAAATGCTGCGGCCGCTTTTAGCCAGGCGCTGGGCCTGACGAAAATGCTATGCGTCGGCGAGGACCTTCGTGACGTTCGGGTCCACGGCGATGCCGGGGCCGAAGGTGGTGGTCACGGTGGCCTTCTGGATGTAGCGGCCCTTGGCTGCGGACGGCTTCAGGCGCAGAACTTCTTCCAGGGCAGCGGCGTAGTTCTCGGCCAGCTTCTGCGCATCGAAGGACGTCTTGCCAATGATGAAGTGCAGGTTGGAGTGCTTGTCGACGCGGAAGTCGATCTTGCCACCCTTGATGTCGGACACTGCCTTGGCAACGTTCGGGGTAACCGTGCCGGTCTTCGGGTTCGGCATGAGGTTACGCGGGCCGAGCACGCGGCCCAGGCGGCCGACCTTGCCCATGAGGTCCGGCGTAGCCACGGCTGCGTCGAAGTCGGTCCAGCCTGCTGCGACCTTTTCGATCATGTCGTCGGAACCAACGAAGTCGGCGCCGGCAGCGATAGCTGCTTCAGCCTTCTCGCCGGTGGCGAAGACGAGGACGCGGGCGGTCTTGCCCGTGCCGTTGGGAAGGTTGACCGTGCCGCGGATCATCTGATCAGCCTTGCGGGGGTCGACGCCCAGGCGGAAGGCAACCTCAACAGTTGCGTCCGTCTTGGACGGGTTGGTTTCCTTCGCCAGTGCTACAGCTTCAACCGGTGCGTACAGCTTGTCCGCGTCGATCTTAGCTACAGCGGCTTCATATGCTTTGCTGCGCTTTGCCATCTGCTTTTTCTCCTTGTGCAGTTGTGGTCTGTCGGACCGCGCTCGGCCCTGCCACGTGCCGCCCTCCCCCTCAGGGTCAGTACGGCGATGATGTTTGGTTTTGCCCGGGCGGACCCGTGCGGGTGAAGCTTTATTAGCCTTCGACGGTGATGCCCATGGAACGGGCGGTGCCAGCGATGATCTTCGCTGCGGCCTGCACGTCATTGGCGTTCAGGTCGTCCATCTTCTGGGTGGCGATCTCTTCCACCTGTGCCTGGGTCAGCTTCGCAACCTTGACGGTGTGCGGGGTGCCCGAGCCCTTGGCGACGCCGGCTGCCTTCTTGATCAGCTCAGCTGCCGGAGGCGTCTTGGTGATGAAGGTGAAGGAGCGGTCTTCGTAGACCGTGATTTCAACCGGGATAACGTTGCCGCGCTGGGATTCCGTTGCAGCGTTGTACGCCTTGCAGAATTCCATGATGTTGACACCGTGCTGGCCAAGGGCAGGACCAATCGGAGGAGCCGGGTTGGCGGCACCTGCATTGATCTGCAGCTTGATAAGGCCGGTGACCTTTTTCTTGGGGGCCATGAAAGGGTCCTTCTCTAAATTATGTTCCCGAAGGACAGGAGCGTCCATCCGGGTGGTGGCCGCCATGGCGTGGCGGCCGTACGCTGCCGGCCAGGATAAAGCGGTCCTGGGGCAGCGAAGTCTGGTTACTGGATCTTCGTGACCTGGCCGAAGGACAGCGTTACCGGAGTCTCGCGCTCGAAGATGGTCACCAGGACCACGAGCTGCTGCGACTCCGGCTTGATCTCGGAGATCGTCGCCGGCAGGGTTTCGAACGGGCCCTCGTTAACGGTGACGGACTCGCCGACCTCGAAGTCCACGGCAATCGCGGACTGGGCGGCCTTGGCCTGTGCACCGGCGGCGTCGGTCTTCGGCGAGACAACCGTGTGCTCGAGCATGGAGAAAACTTCATCCAGGCTCAGCGGAACCGGGTTGTGCGCGTTGCCGACGAACCCGGTGACGCCGGGGGTGTGGCGGACGACACCCCAGGAAGCGTCCGTCAGTTCCATGCGGACCAGGACGTAGCCCGGGATGCGCACTCGGTTGACGATCTTGCGGGTGGTGTTCTTAATCTCGACGACTTCTTCCATCGGAACCTGGATTTCGAAGATGTTCTCTTCCATGTCCAGGGTCTGGATGCGGGTCTCGAGGTTCGCCTTCACGCGGTTCTCGTAGCCGGCGTAGGAGTGGATGACGTACCAGTCACCCTCCTGGCGGCGCAGCTTTGCCTTGAAGGCGGCAACAGGGTCTTCTTCGGGCTCAGCAGCAGGCGCAGCTTCCTCGCCGGCGGCTTCTTCCTCGCCGGCGATCTCTTCCTCGCCAGCGGTTTCTTCCGCATCTTCGGCCGATGCGTCACCGTCAGCCGCCGTGGCGTCTGCTTCGGTAACCTGCTCCTCGGCATCCAGATCAGCGGTTTCGTCATTGATCTGTGATTCGAGTTCTTGCTCGGACACGTAGATTCCTGCTTTCTTCTTCAGAGCTCTATTGGGTTTGTCACTAGCTCAGTTCTTCGGCATAACTTCCGCGCCTGCGGTCGTAACGCCGTCGGGCTAGCTTTCGCCGCGGCCCGAGCCGAAGATATACAGCGCGCCAGCACCAAAGACAAAGTCCAGAACCGACACGATGATCATCATGATGACCACGAAAGCCATAACCACGATGGTGTACCTCAGCAGCTCCTTGCGGGTGGGCGTTACCACCTTCTTCAGCTCAGCAATGACCTGACGGAGGAAGAGGGCGATGCCGCCGAAGAAGCCGCGCTTCTTCGGGGAGGGGTGTCCCTTGGAGCTGCTGGCAGCTGTCTCGGTCACCTTTCGCCTCACTCATCTGTTCGGTTCACAGTCCCGCAGCCTGAGCCGGGGGAACTGCTGCTTCATGAAGGACTGCGTTCGACGGCGAAAAACCGACGTCATGCGCAGGGCAGACAGGACTCGAACCTGCAACCTGCGGTTTTGGAGACCGCTGCGCTACCAATTGCGCCACTACCCTTTGGGAGACTCCCACTTTACCGGCATACCTGCATCCGACCTAACCAGACATGGGCATAAACCAGCATCGAGAGAACAACACCGAGGATCAAGTCTACTCAATCTTTTGCCGGGAGTCGAACCGGCTTGTGCCGGCGGGGCGCCGGGCCCTTTCGGCGGGCGCCCTGATCCCCGGGGCGCACGGGCCGTGGGTGTGTAAAAGACTGAAATGTGTCCCCGGCACGCCTAAGCTTGCCTTCCATAAAGGAACGGTGAAACGTTGCCTTACGGAAGCGCTGCTTCCTCAATACCAAAAGCAAACCGCACCAAACCAGACGGGAACGCCATGCCTTCCAACGGCCGAATCTCAGCGCGCATCGCCTCCATCGCGGAATCCGCCACCCTTGCAGTCGACGCGAAAGCCAAGGCCCTGAAGGCTGCCGGCCGTCCGGTGATTGGCTTCGGTGCCGGCGAGCCCGATTTCCCGACCCCCGGGTACATTGTGGACGCCGCTGTTGCCGCCGCGCAGGATCCGAGGTTTCACCGCTACTCCCCCGCAGCTGGTCTGCCCGAACTGAAGAAGGCAATCGCGGAGAAGACCCTCCGCGACTCCGGCTACTCAGTTGATCCGTCCCAGGTACTAGTGACCAACGGCGGCAAGCAGGCCGTCTACGAAGCGTTTGCCACGCTCCTTGACCCGGGCGACGAGGTCCTGGTCCCAAGCCCCTACTGGACCACCTACCCCGAAGCCATCCGCCTGGCCGGAGGTGTTCCCGTCGAGGTCTTCGCCGGCCCCGAACAGGGCTACATGGTGACGGTTTCCCAGCTCGACGCCGCATTGACGGACAAGACCAAAGTCCTGCTCTTCGTCTCCCCGTCCAACCCCACCGGTGCGGTCTACCCAGCCGACGAGGTGGCGGAGATCGGCATGTGGGCCGCGGACCACAACCTGTTCGTCGTCACCGATGAAATCTACGAGCACCTGACATACGACGGCGTGCCCTTCACCTCGATTGCCACGCAGTGTCCCGAACTCGGTGACAAGGTCGTCATCCTCAACGGCGTGGCCAAGACCTATGCGATGACCGGTTGGCGGGTGGGCTGGATGATCGCTGCCCCGGACGTCATCAAGGCAGCCACCAACCTGCAGTCGCACCTGTCCTCCAACGTCTCGAACGTCTCGCAGATGGCCGCCCTGGCTGCCGTTTCCGGCCCGCTGACCGCGGTGGATGACATGAAGTCGGCGTTCGACCGCCGCCGCAAGGCAATGGTCGAGGCACTGAACTCCATCGATGGCGTCAACTGCCCGATGCCCGAAGGCGCCTTCTACGCCTACGCCGATGTGCGCGGTTTGCTCGGCCGGGAATTCCCGGGAGCTGCCGGTCCGGTGCGCCCGCAGACCTCCGCCGAACTGGCGGCCCTGATCCTGGAGACGGTGGAAGTCGCCGTGGTTCCGGGTGAAGCCTTTGGCCCGTCCGGCTACCTGCGCCTCTCCTACGCCCTGGGCGACAAGGACCTGGAGACCGGCATGAACCGGCTCAAGGATTTCCTCGGGCAGGGCAGGAAATAAGAACAGCCTTTAGAGGAGCCTGCCGGGCTGCAGCCGCGGCTAGAGGAGCCGGCGGGCTGCAGCCCACCTGGTGAGTTCGTGCCGGGAGGAGAGCTGCAGTTTCCGCAGGACCGCTGAGACGTGGGTTTCCACCGTCTTGACTGAGATGAACAGCTCCTTCGCGACTTCCTTGTAGCTGTAGCCGCGGGCAATCAGGCGCATGACTTCGCGTTCGCGGGCCGAAAGCCGGTCCAGTTCGTCATCCACGCTGACCGTGGTGGCCGCACCGAACGCGTCCAGCACGAATCCCGCGAGCCGTGGCGAGAATACGGCGTCGCCACCGGCAACCCGGACAACGGCATCGGAAATCTCCGTGCCGGAGATGGTCTTGGTGACGTAGCCGCGCGCGCCGGCACGGATCACGGTGACGACGTCCTCTGCGGCGTCGGAAACACTCAGGGCCAGGAAGCGGGTAGAGCCGAGAAGATCCGTGCAGCCGGCGATAACTTCCGCTCCCCCGCCACCGGCGCCTCCGGGCAGGTGCACGTCCAGAAGCACCACCTGCGGCCGGGCCTGCCGGATGGCGGCAACCGCGGTTTCGACGGAGGCGGCCTCGGCGAGGACGGTGACCCGGTTGTCCAGGTCTGCTTTCAGCCCTGACCTGAAAATGGCGTGGTCATCGACGACCACGACCGAAATGGGCTGTACTTCTGTGCTCACCTGTTGTTCTCCGTTTCCCGCTCCGCCTGTGCCGCTGCATCCGCTCCGGCCAGGGGCAGAGCCAAATGTACCTCGGTGCCTGCGCTGCTGCTCTTCACGCGGGCAGTGCCTCCGTGGCGCTGCATGCGCCCGATGATTGATTCCCGGACCCCCAGCCGGTCCTCGGGCACGGTGTCCTGGTCGAAGCCCTTGCCCCGGTCCCGGACATAAACCTCCGCCGCATCCGGCCGGCATTCGAGGTACAGGGAAATCTGTCCGCCTGCGTGCTGGGCGGCGTTGAACAGCGCGGCACGGGCCGCCTGCACCAGTGCCGAGCTTTGAACCGTCAGTTCAGCCGTGCCTACGGCCACGAAATCGATGGGGTGCCCGTACCTGTCCTCGACCTCCGCGGCGACACCCTTGAGCGCGTCCGCCAGGGTGCCTGTGCCTTTCTCCGGGTCAGCATAGAGCCATTGCCGCAGTTCACGTTCCTGCGCGCGGGCGAGCTTGATGACCTCGGACTCTGACCCGGCACGGTTCTGGATCAGGGCGAGGGTCTGCAGAACGGAGTCGTGCAGGTGCGCGGCAATTTCCGCGCGCTCGGTTTGGCGGATCCGCCCCGTCCGCTCAATTTGGAAGGCACGCCAGTACTTCACGGCCCAGGGCGCCAGGACCAGGGCGATGCCCGCAAGGACCGCCATCGAAGCCAGGACGGCCGCCATCAGGACATCCCAGGAAATGGAGCCGGACACGATCAGCAGGAAACCTGCAACAACCAGCAGCAAGCCGACGATCAGCCGGACAAGGCCGGGTTTGCGGTCCGCACCGGCACCGGCCATAAGGCCGGCGCGCCGCGAAGCATCCAGCTGCGACCAGGCCAGGACCGCGCCGGCCACGATTACCGCGAATGGCAGCAGTATTCCGAGGTTGATTTCCGCTCCCAGCCGCTGCGCCACGATGGCCCCCGCCACGAGCAGCAGCACCAGTCCGATCAGGATTTCGCGCGTTCCAATCGGAGGTTTGCCCGGGCCCGGACGGCCGTTCTGTTCGTCCTGCAGGTATCTGGCGAAGTTCTCCGCCACACTGCGCGGATTACGCTGACCCGATTCTGCTTCCTCCTCGGTGGTTGGAACCATAATCCAGAGCCAGGCGTACAGCAGGATGCCGGCACCGGCCAGCAGCGACAGCACCGCCATCAGCACGCGGACGGTGCGCACCGGCATACCCAGATGGACAGCCAGCCCCGAACAAACGCCGGCCACCACCCGATCCGGTGAGCGGAGCAAAGGGGGTCTCATGCACCAATCCAAGCACGGCCGGGGACCAAAATCGCTACCCGGGTGCTGGCCCGCGGAAGGGATCAGGGCAGGTTCAGGGGTCTCTCAGGGGAATCCCCGATGCAACCCAGGCCTCCCGGACGGAAGACTGGAAGCATGAACACGCATCCGACCGAGCCCGGCGACGGGCAGCACGCCACACCGGGACCCACTCATCCCCTTCCACCGCAGGGAACCGGGGGCCAGCCTGCCTCCAGCAACGGCCCCGGGCCCAATTCCTTCTTTACCTGGCTCCGCCAGCTGGGAATCCAGCGCTCGCCACAGCGCTGGATCGGCGGCGTCGCCGGAGGAATCGCCCACCGGACCGGCCTGGACCCCACACTGGTCCGCGGTCTAGTCATCCTGCTCTCACTCTTCGGAATCGGCGTTGTCCTTTACGGTGTTGCCTGGGCGCTGCTGCCCGAGCCGGATGGCCGGATCCACCTCGAGGAAGCGACCAGGGGCACCTGGAGTGCCGGAATGACCGGGGCGCTGACCTTCACCATCCTGGGATTCGGGGCCCCGGGCATTTCCTTCTGGGCCCAGGGCGGGTGGTTCGGAGCCGTCTTCTGGGGACTCTTCTGGATTGCCGCCATCATCCTCGGCATCTACTGGATATCTTCCCGGCACAGCGGCCCACGGCCCGGGGACCCGGCACCGCATCCCACCCCGTTCCACGCGGACTCGCGTCCCGGCCAGGACCCTGCTGCCCCTCCCACACCGGGGAGCAGCGCATTCCCGGCCGCCGGATATCCCGGCCCGGATGCCCCCACAATGCCGCTGCCTGCCCCCGGCGGATCCCACGCCTACGGCTTCCCCACTGGGCGGACGGACAGCGAATTCGGTGGTGCCTACGTCCAGTTCCCGCCGCCGTCCGCTCCGAAACCCGGAAAACCATCTACTTCTGCTCCGGCGTCCTGGGCAGCACTCATCTGCGGCACGGCGCTTCTGGCCGCCGGCGTCCTGCTGGCCCTGGACTACACCGGGATCTACGACTTCGGCTCACCTGCGGCAGTGGCCCTCGCCGCAGCCGGCGCAGTGCTGGGACTCGGCGTCGCCGCCCTCGGCGCAGCGGGCCGGTCCTCAGGGATCGCCGGCGGCATGGCCGTTCTCTCCCTCATCGCGGCGCTGCTGTTCAGCGGGAGCTACGCCTACCGCACCGTCGCCGTCGCCACGGATGTCAATTGGAACGCCGGCCAGTCCGGCTCCCCCACCGACGGCTACTCCATGGCTGCGGCGGGCGGGAACCTCGATCTCCGCAGCCTGTCCGATGACGTCAAGGACGGCGACGTCACCGTACCGGTCAGCATCGCCGCCGGGAACCTGGTCATCCTGGTCCCTGACAATGTCCGGGTCTCGGTCATCACCGAAATGGCGATGGGCAACGTGGAACTGGAATACGGCGGCAGCACCCGCTCCGCCGGCGGAGTATGGGTCGGCGAGCAGGAACGGCAGCTGAATCCCACCGCCACCGGGCACCAGATCATCATCCACATCACGGGTGTCGCCAGCAATGTCCTGGTGACCACGAATGAAAGCAGCCTCGAGTAATGAGCGACTACAGGGAATCCAACTTTTCTGACGCCGAATCCACCGGCAGTTACGGGCAGTCCCCTTCCGACGGGGTTTACGTCCCGGAACCCGAGCACCGTCCGCTCCGGGTAGGCACCATAGTCTGGGGCCTGGTACTGGCCGTTGTCGGCGGGCTGATCCTCACCGTTCATCTCACCGGGATACGGCTCGACGCCGGGATGGTCCTGCTGGGCATACTGCTCGGAGCGGGTGCCGCGCTGGTCATCGGCGGGCTGATCGCCGTGCTCGGCCGAAAGCGGAATCCGTAAGCTGACCGTCCCGCACCACCTAATCCCCCATCCTCCCCGTACTGAAAGCAGGCAGACTGTCCATGGAAAAGTTCTACGATGTGCTGCGGTCCTCCCCCATTAAGCGAAACGCCCGGGGCCGCTGGGCCGCCGGAATCGCCCAGAAGTTCGGCTGGGACGCCACCCTGGTGCGGATTGCCGTACTCCTGAGCTTCCTGCTGCCGTTCATCGGCATCGGAACCTATCTGGTCGCCTGGCTGCTGCTGCCCACAACTGACGGAAAGATCGTGCTGGAGAAGATTACGGGCAGCTGATCCTCTGCTGCGGCCGGGGCCGGACCGGGATATTCCGCGGCCTCGGCACCCCAGTGAGATCGAACGTGACGGACCGGCGCCCGGTGGTGGATAGAATCGTAGGAACCCGCCGCTCACCTACCAGATCCAGGGGTCACGCTATGAAGATCGGCATTCTTACCAGCGGAGGCGACTGCCCCGGGCTCAATGCGGTGATCCGCGGAGCGGTGCTCAACGGGATTAAGACCCATAACGTTGAATTCGTCGGTTTCCTTGACGGCTGGCGCGGCGTGGTCGACGGGGACATCATCGATCTGCCGAGGACCAGGGTTCGCGGCATTTCCAAGCAGGGCGGCACCATCCTGGGTACCTCCCGGACCAACCCGTTCGAAGGCCCCAACGGCGGCCCGGAGAAAATCAAGGCCACCTTGGACCGGCTGGGGATCGACGCCGTCATCGCGATCGGCGGCGAAGGAACCCTGGCCGCTGCCCAGCGGCTGACCGACGCCGGACTGAAGATCGTCGGAGTACCCAAGACGGTCGACAACGACCTCGATGCCACGGATTTCACCTTCGGCTTCGACACCGCCGTGCAGATCGCCACCGAGGCCATCGACAGGCTCCGCACCACGGGCGAGTCGCACCACCGTTGCATGGTTGCCGAAGTCATGGGCCGCCACGTCGGCTGGATCGCCTTGCATTCCGGCATGGCTTCCGGAGCCCATGCCATCCTCATTCCGGAAAAGCCGGTGAGCCTTGACCAGATCGCACAGTGGGTAAACGAGGCCCGGGAGCGCGGCCGCGCACCCCTGGTCGTCGTCGCGGAAGGCTTCGTCACGACCGACATGGAAGCACCGCATTCCGAACGTGGGCTGGATGCCTTCGGACGTCCGCGGCTCGGCGGCATCGGCGAGCTGCTGGCACCGGAAATTGAGGCACGGACCGGCATCGAAACCCGGGCCACGGTGCTGGGCCACATCCAGCGCGGAGGTGTTCCCACCGGATTTGACCGCGTGCTCGCCACCCGGCTCGGAATGGCCGCCGTGGATTCCGTCATGGAGGGGCTATGGGGAACCATGGTCTCGCTGCATGGAACGGACATTGTCCGGGTCGGATTCGAGAAGGCTCTCGGCAACCTCAAGACTGTTCCGAACAGCCGCTATGAAGAGGCCGCCATTCTTTTCGGTTAGGACCCCTAACTTTTACCGGGTATGCCTTGCGCTGCCCTGATACACCCCGTGTAGGTTGAAACTCATGCAGCTAGACACGAGCACGATTGCCATCATCCAGCTGGCCTGGTCCCGCAGGCTCGGTCTCGACGACGACGCCCTGGCGGCGGCAGAAGACGATGAGCGGATCTACGACGTCCAGGATGAAGCCAGCGAAGTCTCCTTTGTCCGGCTCTTCGGCCGCGAGGTCTTCTCAGGCCCTTCCTGGGCGGCCAAACAGGTACGGTACAAGAGCGCTGCCGAACTCAGCAGCGATGCCGCCCTGCTGCGGCTCTCGCTGGACCACGGCGGCCGGGGAACGGCCACGGAGCACCTCTACTACTCCGATTCGTTTCCGCAGCTTCCTGCTGCCGGAGAGCTCGCGGTCGCTGAAGACCCCCAGTTCGCGGAAGCCCTGGAGCGGCTCTGCCCGCCGGATGACGTGCTGGAGGCCAAGCTCGCACGGCGGGAAGCACTATTCGTACTGGTTAACGATGCGGATCCCGAAGCCCCGGAACCGCTCGCCGGAGCCGGCTACAGCATCAAGGATGGCATTCTTGCGGACATGGGGGCCCTGACGGCACCCGGCCACCGGATGCGGGGGCTCGGCAGCTATGTCAGCGCACTGGCGGTTGAAGACGCGATGGCCGCTGGCCTGATCCCGCAGTGGCGTGCCCCGTTCAACAATATGGGAGCCTCCCGCACCGCGGCAGGCGCGGGCTTCGTCCCCGCCGGGCTCCGGACCTCGGTGGCACTGCCCGCCTAACGGCGCAGTTAGGCCAGGAGCTCCAGCAGTTCAGGGCGCTGGAAGTAGGCGGCGGCGGCACGGGCTGACGGGTTCCCCGCATCGGGATCTGCCCCGGCTTTCATCAGGACCCGGAGAACATCGGCGTAGCCCTTGAACACGGCGCCGGCCAGGGGCGACTGGCCGCGGTCGTTCAGGGTGTTTACGTCCGCCCCCAGCTCAATCAGCAGGGCCGTGGTCTCAACGTGGCCGTGGTAGGCCGCGAGCATCAGCAGTGAGTCTCCCGCAGCGTTGGTCAAAGTGGCCGGAACGCCCGCGCTCACATAGGTGCGGAGCAGCTCCGTATCCCCGGCGCGGGCGGCATCGAAGAGCCGCTCGGCCAGTGCCAGCATTTCCTGGTCTGCTGCGGACTCCGCGTTGGGCGAACCATTCGGCGCTTCAGTCATGGATATTCCTTTCCGGGCCGGCCGTAGGCGGTACGTCTGGCCAGGCGGGTGGTTAGCAGGCAGGCAAGGAGCCGGGCGGGTGCGGCCCGACGCCGGAACGTGGGTCTAGCTCCGCGCCCTCGGCGTCCGGAGCAGGCCGGTGGGGCGGCCGACAGCTTGCCCGGCCTCCGGGGAGACAATCAGCTCCTGGGCTGCCGCGTACTGTTCACCGTCGTCGTCCACCAGCAGTTCAGCCGCGGGGTCCACGGAGCGCTTGATCAAGGCCAAAGCCACCGCACCCATTTCATAGTGCTGGGCCACCGAGGTTACCCGGCCCACCGCCCGTTCACCGAACAGGACCTGGCTTCCGGCAGCCGGGAGGGTGTGCTGCGAGCCGTCGAGCTGCAGGAACACCAGCCGCCGGGGCGGGCGTCCGAGGTTATGCACCCGGGCGATCGTTTCCTGGCCCTTGTAGCAGCCCTTGGAAAGGTGGACGGCGGTACGCATCAGGTCCAGCTCGTGCGGAATCACCTTGTCATCGGTTTCGGCTCCGAGGCGCGGACGCCACGCGGCGATGCGCAGGGCCTCGGCAGCCATGGACCCGGCGAGTGTCCGCCCGGATTCTTCCACTGCCTGCTCCAGGCCGGCACGGGGAATGAGGTATTCGTGCCATGGCCGCTCGAAGCCCGGATGCGCGTCCTCTCCTGCGTCGGAATAGGAATAGCCGCCGGGCGTTACGCCGGGCCACGGGTCGGTCCACACCAGGTAACCGTCCCAGGCCGGGACCGGGGAAACGGAGCCCGCAACGGCCCAGTCCGCGCTGACATCCTCAATCTCGACCCGGAGCATGAACTTCATGCTGGTCAGCCATTCGGCCAGGCTGGGAGCTGAGCTCCCTTCGACGATCAGCCAGGTGCGTTCGCCGTCATCCAGCACCCGCGCGTCGTGCTCAATCCGGCCCTGCATGCTCAGCAGCAGCAGCTCGGTGCTCTCCCCGGGAGCCAGGGACAGTACCTGTTGTGAAGACAGGGTGTTGAGCCAGCTCAGCCGGTCGGGGCCGGTCACCGTAACAACGCCGCGGTTGGAGAGGTCGGTCACGGCCTCACCCATGGCCAGCGCCCGCTGTTCCCGGAGCGGGTCACCGTAGTGGGCTGCAATACCGGAATCCAGGCCGCCGGCTTCAACGGCTCCGGAGCGGGCAAGTAAGGGGCTTTTGGGGCTCATGTTTAGTGCAACGTCCTTGGCTTGGAAGAGTATTCCGGCCTGCGGCGCGCCGTCCGTCGGGAAGCGGCTGCGTGGCTGGTTAGGACTGTTTTTTCAGGATGGCTGAAGCGTGGGCTTCAAGGGCTTTGCCTTCTGCGGCGACGTCCCAGCGCCAGTACAGGTCTCCGTTGACGAGTCCGTAGATCCGGGTCGCGGCGCTGAGTTCCTTGGAGTTGACTCCGCGCATCACCAGGTCGGTGGACAGCTGGATCTGCGGGCCCTTGATCTGCCCGTAGTAAAGTTCAGCGATTCCACCGGGGTGCACGATCGTGGCCGTGATGTCGAACCCGCCGGAGTCATTGCGCAGGGCTTCGACTTCGTCAGCGCTGCGCAGGGCGGGAACAATGTCCGCGGGGATCAGGCCGGGGCCGCCGTCGGCGTCGTTCAGCGGGCGGTCCAGGGCCCAGAACCCGGTTTCGACGGCCAGTGGCCGCAGGACGGTACCTTCCTCGTCCGTGAGCCAGCTTTCCGCACTGTACTGCAGGTACGGCAGGCCGTTCTGCGTGAAGGTGACCCGCTGGGAGAAGTGCTCGGATCCGGCTTCACCTTCGCCGAGGCGGCCGGAGCCTTCCCAGACTCCCAGGAGCCAGGACAGCGGAACCAACCCGGGCGTCAGGTCTGTGGGGATCTCCATTGGCATGGCTAGGTCCCTTCCCTTGGATGACGGGGTTTTGCGGGGGTAATGGCTACTTCTGGCCCTTGTACAGGCGCGCGACTACGAGGCCGGCAAAGCCTGCCATGGCCAGGCCGGTAACACCCAGCAGGACGATGAAGAAGATTTCAAGAGCTACAAGCGACATGCCTACATCCTAACCCGCCCGCCGGGCGCTTTGTCTCCTGCGACATCGCCGGGGGCCGGCCGGGTGCAGCGGGCCTAGGGGACGAGCAGGCGTCCGGCGAAGTAGACCGCCGTACCCAGCGCGAGGACCGGGGCGATTCCCGCGGACAGCATGCCCAGCAGACCGGGCGCGTCATCCCGGGTCAGCGCCAGCCGGCGGACCGCCAGAATTACCGCGGCGCAGAGAGCGCCGATGACCGCGCCGGCGACAACCGGCAGGCCTGGCACAAGTGCCGCGCTTGCGCCGGCAGCGACAGCCCCGGCGACGACGCCGAAGGGTGCGGTAATGCGGTCAGGGAGCGGAATCAGGGACACCAAGATGGCAGTGAGGATGGCTGCTCCGCTGGCGGTGATGAGCCCAGAGGAACCCTCCGGCCCGGGCAGGCGGTCAGCCGCTACCCAGCCCGAAGCCATGCCGGCGATCAAGACACCGCCAATGACGCCGATCGTCGATTCCAGGCGGTGCGCCTGGCCGGTGCCGCGCAGCAGCTGGATAAGGAAGACGGCTCCCACTCCAACAGCGACGACGGCCGGCATCCAGGTGAGCATGGAGGCGGCCGGTGCCAGGTAGGCGGCGGCAACACCACCGGCACCAACGAGCGCCAGCACACCGCCCTGGGTCTTGCGGGCCGGAACGCCCAGCAGGAAGGGCCAGCCGAATCCGGCCAGGGCCGCTGCCACACCGGTAAAGACCGCCAGGGCTCCGGTGGAGATGTAGGAGGCCGCCACGATGCCGATCAGGGTAGCTGCCGCCGGCACAGCGATGCTCCAAAGTTTCACCCTAGACATACTGCCTTATTACGCAGCACGTATAAAAGCTACGGCCCGCGAGCCCTCCGGTGGATATACTTTCACCACTCTTCGGCCGCTGGGGACCGGATGGGGTAACGTGCCCGACGATGTGCGCCCAACTTTCGGAGGACCTATGCCGCACATTCTGCTTCTGACCAACAGCTCCGGGGCTTCCGCACAGATTCTGCCTGCCTTGGAACTCCTAAACCACCAGGTCCACGTTGTCCCGGCGGAGCCGACTGCCCTGCTGGATATCGATCCCTGCGACGTTGTGCTCGTGGATGCGCGCAAGGACCTGATCGGCGCCCGCTCGCTCACCCAGCTGCTCAAGGCCACCGGTTTGGCCGCACCGCTGATCCTGGTGCTCACCGAGGGCGGCATGGCCGCGGTCGCAGCGAACTGGCTCGCTGACGACGTCGTACTGGACAGTGCCGGGCCCGCGGAACTCGAAGCCCGTCTCCGGCTCGCCGTCTCCCGCGCCCAGGCCTCGACCGGAGCGGCCAGCTCTGAAATCCATGCCTCGGGCGTGGTGATCGATGAGGCCAGCTACACGGCACGCGTCAGCGGCACAGCCCTCAATCTCACCTACAAGGAATTCGAACTCCTCAAATACCTGGCCCAGCATCCCGGACGCGTGTTCACCCGCGACCAGCTGCTGCACGAGGTCTGGGGATACGACTACTACGGCGGCACGCGCACCGTTGACGTGCATGTGCGGCGCCTGCGGGCAAAGCTGGGCCCGGACCACGAAAACCTGATCGGCACCGTGCGCAACGTCGGTTACCGCTTCACCCGGAGCCGTTCGCCGGAGGATCAGACGGCCGCCGCAGGCCACGACTCCTGAACCGGCTCCCCTCCGGCGCCCTCGGGCGGCTAGTCTTCTTCAATGAGCGAGAACCCCCTGACCAGATGGCCTATCCTCACCACCGGCGGTGCCCCGGAGGAATCGGATCTCCGCGGCATCCTTGAACTGGCCGCCGCAGCCGCCGAGTCTGACGGGAATCCTCCGCTCTCGGAGCAGACGCTCGTTGACCTGCGCTCGCCCGACGCCGACCCGGACCTCGTGCGGGTGTACTCAGCGCTTGCTCCCGAGGAGCACTCCGATCCGTCCACAGCCCGGGACCTGGTCGGAATCGCCGTCCTCAGCACCCCTCCCGGCGATCCGGGAGCCGGGGTGCTGGAGCTGGTGGTCCACCCGAGTTACCGGAACAAGGGCGTCGGCACGGCGCTGGCCCGGGCCGTGCGGGAGGATATCGGCCGGGACGTAAAAGCATGGTCGCACGGCAACCATGAAGCCGCCGTCGAGCTGGCCGCCCGCTTCGGCTACCGCCCGGTCCGTGAGCTGTGGCGGATGCGCCTCTCCCATGACGCCCTGGAAAAGGAGCTGCCCGAGCCGGTGCTCCCGGAGGGCGTGGTGCTGCGCGCGTTCGAGCCCGGCCGCGACGAAGCCGCCTGGCTGGCGGCCAACGCCGCAGCGTTCGCCCACCACCCCGAACAGGGGGCGATGACCCGCTCCGACCTTGAAGCGCGTATGGCGGAGGATTGGTTCGATCCGGTCGGGTTCCTGCTGGCCGTGCGGGAATCCGACGGCGCGCTGCTGGGATTCCACTGGACCAAAATCCACCCGCGCAGCGGCAGCCACCCTGCCATCGGCGAGGTGTACGTGGTGGGCGTGACCCCCGAGGCGCAGGGCAGCGGCCTGGGCAAGGCCCTGACCCTGGCGGGAATCGAGCACCTTCGGCAGGCCGGCCTGCGGGCCGTAATGCTCTATGTCGACGCAGACAATGTTCCCGCCGTCGCGCTGTACCGCAGGCTCGGTTTTGTCCGCTGGGACGTGGACGTGATGTACGCAGCCGAATAGGCGCCTGCGGCTTGTAATGTTGAGGATGATGGCCGCGCACGGCACACCGGTTCCGGGTGCCGGAGCGGCCTGCCAGAACTGCCAGGGAGAGACACTATGGATTCCGAGACCGTAGCCAGCCCGCGGACGTCCTTCGGTTCTGCCGAAGCGATGCCCGCACCGCGGGCCACGCAGGACCGCATCGACATTCCGGATTTCGGGCCGGCGCTGCTGCCGAGCGGGGACATCACGCCGGACCGTTTCCTGGACCGGGAGATCAGCTGGCTGCACTTCAACGCCCGGGTCCTGGAACTTGCCGAGGATCCGGACCTCTATCTGTTGGAGCGCGTCGGCTTCCTCTCGATCTTCGCCTCCAACCTCGATGAGTTCTTTATGGTCCGGGTGGCCGGCCTGAAGCGCCGGATCGCCACCGGACTGGCCGTGCCCTCGGCTGCCGGACTCAGCCCGATCGAGCAGTTGGAAGAGATCACCGAGGCCGGCTACCGGCTGCAGCAGCGGCACGCGGAAGTCTTCGCGCGGCAGATCCGTCCGGCGCTGGACGAGGAGAACATCCACCTGATCAGCTGGAAGGAACTCGACGACGCGTCCAAGGCACAGCTGCACCGCCAGTTCGCCGCGAAGGTCTTCCCGATCCTCACTCCCCTGGCCGTGGATCCGGCGCATCCCTTCCCCTATATTTCCGGCCTCTCGCTGAACCTGGCCGTGGTGGTCCGCAACCCCGTCAGCGGCAAGGAGTTTTTCGCCCGCGTCAAGGTGCCGGACCAGCTGCCCCGGCTGATTTCCGTTGACGGCCCCCGTGCCGGAACCGTGGCGGGACGGACGGCCCGGTTCATTCCCCTCGAAGAGGTTATTGCCGAGCACCTGGACCAGCTTTTCCCCGGCATGGATGTGGTGGAGCACTACACCTTCCGGGTTACCCGCAACGAGGACCTCGAGGTGGAAGAGGATGACGCCGAGAACCTGCTCCAGGCGCTGGAAAAGGAACTGCTGCGCCGCCGGTTCGGGCCGCCCGTCCGGCTGGAAATCACCCCGGACATCAACCCGAGCATCCGTGAACTGCTGGTCCGCGAACTCGGCGTTGAAGAGGATGAGGTCTATACCCTGCCTGCTCCGCTGGACCTGCGCGGCCTGAGCGGGATCAGCCGGATCGACCGGCCGGACCTGCACTATCCCAAGCAGGTCCCGCACACCTCGCTGCATCTGAAGGAGTCGGAAACCTCCAAGCCCGCAGACGTCTTCGCGGCCATGCGCCGCCGCGATATCCTGCTGCACCACCCCTACGATTCCTTCTCCACCTCGGTCCAGGCCTTCCTGGAACAGGCAGCCGCGGATCCCCGGGTGCAGGCCATCAAGCAGACCCTGTACCGCACGTCCGGCGACTCACCAATCGTCGATGCACTGATCGATGCCGCGGAATCCGGCAAGCAGGTCCTGGCGCTGGTGGAAATCAAGGCCCGCTTCGATGAACAGGCCAACATCTCCTGGGCCCGGAAACTGGAACAGGCCGGCGTGCACGTGGTGTACGGCATCGTGGGGCTGAAGACGCACTGCAAACTCTCACTCGTCGTCCGCCAGGAAGTGGACGGCCTGCGCCGCTACTGCCACATCGGCACCGGCAACTACCATCCGCGTACGGCCCGCTACTACGAGGACCTGGGCCTGCTCACGTCCAACGAAAAGGTCGGCGAGGACCTGACCAAGCTGTTCAACCAGCTCTCCGGCTACGCGCCCAAGTCCACGTTCAAGCGCCTGCTGGTGGCTCCGCGCTCGGTGCGCTCTGGCCTGATCGACCGGATTGAGCGGGAGATCGCCAACAAAAAGGCCGGCCTCGAGGGCCGGGTCATCATCAAGGTCAACTCCATGGTCGATGAGGCCATCATCGATTCGCTCTACCGCGCCTCGCAGGCGGGGGTGCGGGTCGACGTCGTCGTCCGCGGCATCTGTTCGGTCCGTCCGGGTGTTCCGGGGCTGAGCGAGAACATCACCGTCCGCTCGATCCTGGGCCGCTTCCTCGAACACTCACGGGTCTTCGCCTTCGCCAACGGCGGGGATCCGGTGGTCTTCATCGGCTCCGCTGACATGATGCACCGCAACCTCGACCGCCGCGTTGAGGCCCTGGTACAGCTGGGCTCCCCCGACGACATCGCCGACCTGATCAGTCTTATGGACCGTTACCTCGACCCGGCAACGGCCAGCTGGCACCTGGATGCCGACGGCATCTGGACGCGGCACCACAAGGACGGAGACGGCACGCCCCTCGAGGATGTGCAGTCCTGGCTCCTTGCCTCCCGCTCCCGCCAGCGTGCGCTGGTCCGCCGCTGATGCAGGATTCCCAGGACTCCGCGCCGGCACCCGGCGGCCCGGAGCTGCCGCCGGAGGGCCGGGACTCTCCGGAGGAGACGGCCGCGCTGCTGCTTGGAGATGCCGCCAACACGTTAGATCTCTCCGGCGAGCCGAAGGTTGTGGCCGCGGGAGCGATCTGCTGGCGGCTGCAGGCCGAGCAGTTGGAGGTCCTGCTGATCCACCGCCCGCGCTACGACGACTGGTCCTTCCCCAAGGGCAAGCTGGACGCCGGAGAAACCGTGCCGGAGTGCGCTGTTCGGGAAGTACAGGAAGAGATCGGGCTGGAGATCAGGCTGGGCATTCCTCTGCCCGAGACCCGCTACCCTGTCGCCTCCGGTCTTAAGGCTGTCCATTACTGGGCCGCGCACGTCGAGTCGGCCAAGCCGCGCCCTGACGGCAAGGAGGTAGACGGGACACGCTGGTGCTCTCCCGAGGAAGCCTCCGGCCTGCTGACCAATCCAACCGACCGGCTTCCGCTGGAAGCCCTGGTTGCCGCGTACGAGGCAGGCGACCTCGCGACGTGGCCGCTGATCATCGTCCGCCATGCGAAGGCGAAGCCGCGTTCCTCTTGGGCCCGCGCTGAAGGCGACCGTCCGCTGGCGGCCACGGGACAGCGCCAGGCCAAGGCCGTATCCCGCCTGCTGGTGGCCTGGAACCCGGACCGGGTTGTCTCGAGTCCCTGGCTGCGCTGCGTCCAAACGATGGGTCCCTACGTGAATGCGCGCAAACCGAAGTTCAAGACGGTGGATGCCTTGACGGAACACAATGCCAAACGCAAGCCCGGCAAGGCCCGCACCGCCGTCGACAACCTCTTCGAAAAGGCGAAACCGGTGGTCCTCTGTACCCACCGCCCGGTGCTCCCCCTTGTCTTCGAGGTCCTGTCAGCGCATATGGCAGACGGAATGGCCGCGCAGCTTCCGGGCAAGGATCCGTACCTGGTTCCCGGCGAGGCTGTTATCTGCCAGGTCAGCAAGCGGAACCCGCGGCGGATCGTCTCCCTGGAGCGGTACCGCCCGTTCGACGACTAACGGGGCGCTGACCAGGCAAAACCCGCCGGATTGCTTAGCCTAGCCTTGGCGAGCTAAGCCTATCCGTCCTTTTTTCGGCCGGTCAGCGAGCATATTGTTGGCCTCATGAGCAAATTCACTGAACTCCTCGAAGCCCAGATCGGTAACGAATTCAATGCTTCGCAGCAGTATGTGGCCATGGCCGTGTACTTCGACGGCGAGGATCTTCCGCAGCTGGCCCGCCACTTCTACGCGCAGTCGGTGGAAGAGCGGAACCACGCGATGATGCTGGTCCAGTACATGCTGGACCGGGACCTGCCGGTTCAGATTCCCGGAATCGAGCCGGTCAAGAACGACTTCGCTGACGTCGTGGAGCCGATTGCCCTGGCCCTGGCCCAGGAAAAGCAGGTGACCTCCCAGATCGAAGCACTGTTTGCGCAGGCCCGTGCCGAAGGTGACGCTCTCGGCGAGCAGTTCATGCTCTGGTTCCTGAAGGAGCAGGTGGAGGAAGTCGCCTCGATGAGTACGCTGCTCGCCGTGGCCCGCCGGGCAGAGAACCTGTTCGATCTGGAGAACTTCATGGCCCGCGAGCGCGTGGGCGACGGCGGCGGCGACGCTGGTGCCCCAAACGCCGCCGGTGGTGCCCTCTAAAGGGGTTTCCCGCTAAAGGGGTTTCCCGCTAAACCCTTGACCCCCGGAGTTATGTATCAAATACTCGGTACATTCGATCGATAATTCCGGGGGGATCCTGATGGCAGCCGTTGTGTTTTCAACGCTTAGCACCCTGCTTTTTTGGGCGGTTGTCCTGACCCTGATGGTCCTCTCCGTCCGGCCAAAACAGGGTACGGATGCCCGGACCGTCACTGAGGCCGCACAAAAGTACGCCCGCCGGATCGGGATGGTTGCCTTGGCCACTGCCCTCTGGCTCCCCGCCCTCCTGCAGCCCGCGCTCGCGGAAGCGGGCGGGGAGCTCTGGTGGAACGGCAGCTTCAGCATTCCGGCCGCGCTCCTGCAGCTGGGAGCCCCCACCGTCTTCGCACTCGCGGTGCTTACCCTTGGCGAACTGACCTGGCCCCGGCCGCGCGACTCGGTCCGCACCGCTGTCCTGCAGCACCGCAGCCTGCGCACCCTCATCCCCCGGTATATGACCTGCATTGCCATGGTCTTCCTGGTCTTTGACCTGCTGCTGCTGGGCAAGGTGGCTTCCCTGCCGCCTGCCGGCACGCGGGTCCAGGACTTCATGACCGGCTGGCTGCCCTGGCTCCTGCTGACCGCCGGCACCACCGCGGGTATCCTCAAGCTCGTCTCTGTCCGTCCCATGGTTCCCGGCACTACCCCGGAAGCAGACACGGCCCTGCGCCGCGCTTCCGCCCACCGTGTCATGCGGGTGGCCGCTTCCCTCCTCATCGCACTGTCAGTGTCTGCAGGCATTTTCCTCTCCGCCTACCCCAGCGATGCCAACACGCCTGGAGGCATACTGGCGACCATCACCGTGCCTGCCTACTTTGTTGGCATATTGGCCCTGCTCAAACGGGCTCCCCGGGTGCCGCTGCCCGAGATCCCGGAGAATCAGCTTCCGGAACAAAGTGCAGCCCCCGATTCTCCGCTGGCGGTCAAGTCCCTGGCGACGAGCCTGCGGCTCACCCTCGCCGGCCCCATCGCGGCCGCCGCGGCGGGCGCCGCCGTCTTCGCCCTGACCTGGCAGGACCGGACCGGCGCCGTTCTGGCAGTCGCGGGTGCAGCGCTGGTGTTCCTCTTTCTGTGTTTTCTAACTGAGGGTTCGATTTCCCGGCGCACGGAACGCATCTCCTCCGGCGCAGCCGGGACAGCCGGTGCACTCGACCCTGATGACCTGGCATTTATCCGTCCGCCGCGCTGGCTGGCGTGGACCAGCACGGGCGCAGCCGCCCTGGTCCTGCTGATCCAGCTGGGCTCCTTGGTACTGGGTCCTTCAGTCGATAACGCTGCCCGGGCGTTCAACAGCGCCATGCCACCCTATCCCCCAGCAGATGCACCTGTCCCGGACCCGTTTTTCGACTGGCGCTTCGCGCTCGCTGCAGCCGTCCTTGTCCTGATGCTGCCAGTGCTCTCCGATTTCCTCTCCCGCCGCGTCACAGAGCGTCCCGCATTCCCCGCACACGATCATGCCGTGGACCTTCGGCTGCGCCGGGTGGCGCTCTTCCGCCTGGCCCGGACCAGCGCGGCAGTCAACTTGGCGGCGGTCGGCATTGCACTGGGCAATCTCTGGCTGCATAGCCCCTGGGCCGGCACTTTCGGGACCGGCATCGAACTCGAACCACCGCTGACCTGGCTGGGGCCGCTGCTGCAACAGTTCGGTTCCAGCGCGTCGCTTTGGCTGCTGGCTGCCCTGGTCGTTGCCTTGCGACAGTTCGGGCCATCGCATTTTCCGGACACACCGGGGTACGCCGAGCGGGCGGACCTGCCACCAGCGCAGCGGCTATGAGTGCACGCATCACCGTCGACCTGAAGTCACCGGTGCCGCCCTACGAGCAGATCCGCGGCCAGGTCAGCGCCCTGGCTGCTTCCGGCATCCTCGTCCCCGGTGACCGGCTGCCCACCATCCGGATGCTGGCAGCGGACCTCGGCGTCGCGCCGGGCACGGTAGCGCGGGCCTACAAGGAACTTGAAGCCGAGGGCACAGTCACCGCCATGCGGCGCCGCGGAACAGTGATCGCAGCGCCGCGCGCCGGTGCACAGCCGGCGGGGAACACACAATCTGAGCTGGCAGCCGCCGTCGAGAACCTGGTCACACTGGCCCGCCGGCACGGCGTCAGCGACCCTGCCCTGCTGCGGCTGCTGGGCCAGGCCCTGGACTCGGCCCCCAGGAAGAGCGCAGCAGCGCCCACTACACTGGAGCGGTGACCATCATTCCCACGCCGTACGAAGACCTGCTCCGCGACATCCTGGCCAACGGAACGCAAAAGTCCGACCGCACAGGTACCGGCACCCGCAGCGTCTTCGGCCGCCAGCTGCGCTTTGACCTCAGCGAATCCTTTCCCCTGATCACCACAAAGCGCGTGCACTTCAAATCCGTGGCACTGGAGCTGCTCTGGTTCCTGCGCGGAGACTCGAACGTGCGCTGGCTGCAGGAACGCGGCGTTACCATCTGGAATGAATGGGCGGACGACGACGGCGAGCTGGGTCCGGTCTACGGCGTGCAGTGGCGCTCCTGGCCCACTCCGGACGGCGGGCAGATTGACCAGATCGCGAAGCTGATCGACGGGCTGAAAAACAACCCCGATTCGCGCCGGCACATCGTCACAGCTTGGAACCCGGCGGAGGTGGAGAACATGGCGCTGCCACCGTGCCACGCCATGTTCCAGTTCTATGTTGCGGATGGAAAGCTCTCCTGCCAGCTTTATCAGCGCTCCGCCGACACCTTCCTGGGCGTCCCCTTCAACATCGCCTCGTATGCCCTGCTCACCCTGATGGTCGCGCAGCAGGTCGGGCTGGAGCCCGGAGAGTTTGTCTGGACCGGCGGCGACGTCCACATTTATGACAATCATCTGGAGCAGGTCACGGAACAGCTGTCCCGGGCACCGTTCCCGTATCCTAAACTCCGGCTCAGGAGGACACCCGCCAGCATCTTCGACTACGAACTTGATGACTTCGAGGTCCTGGATTACCAGCACCACCCGGGCATCAAAGCACCTATCGCCGTGTGAAAGGGCATTCGCCTTGAATGACTTGAACAAGTCCGCTGATTCCACCCGCTACTACCCCGTCGGCACCGCAGGCGAGGCCGGACTGGACCTCAATGAGGCGCTGGCCGCCCGCGGCGTCGGAACCCCCGGGGTTCCGCTGGTCGGCATGATCTGGGCACAGACTGCCGACGGCGTGATCGGCAAGGATGGCGGCATGCCCTGGCGGCTGCCGGAGGATCTGGCGCATTTCAAGGCCAGCACACTGGGCCACCCCGTCATCATGGGCCGGCGCACCTGGGAGTCCTTCCCGGAAGCCTTCCGGCCGTTGCCGGACCGGACCAACATCGTCATCTCTTCGCGCAAGGGCCTTGCCGAGGAACTCGAGCCGACCGGCGCCGTCGTTGTTCCGTCCCTCGAAACCGCCCTCGAAACGGCGGAGGGCAGCGAGGGCAGCGACCGGATCTGGATTGTGGGCGGTTCGCAGGTCTACACCGCCGCGGAACCCCTGGCCGATGTCGCAATCGTCACGGTGATCAACACCGAAGCGGAGGGCGACAGCTACGCTCCCCGGCTCGGCCCGGACTGGACCTTTTCCGGTGTGAGCCCAGCCCAGGACTGGTACACCTCCACCAACGGACTGCAGTACCGGATCGCCTTGTGGACCCGGAACCGCGGCGTAACCGATCAGGACGCCGGCCAGCAGCTGGCCTAGACTAATTCCATGACATCAGCAGCTACCTCAGTTCCCACCGCGGGCTTCGTCGGCTGGCGGGGCATGGTCGGTTCCGTCCTTATGCAGCGCATGCAGGATGAGGGCGATTTCGACCTGATCAATCCCGTCTTCTTCTCGACGTCCAACGCAGGCGGAGCAGCTCCGGCTTTCGCCGCCGGCGCCGGCCCTCTGGAAGACGCCTACGACGTCGAAACGCTGGCGAAGCTGCCGATTATTGTGACCACCCAGGGCGGCGACTACACCGCCGAGGTCTACCCCAAGCTGCGCGACGCTGGCTGGGACGGCCTCTGGATCGATGCCGCCTCGACGCTGCGCATGGATGACAGCGCGATCATCGTGCTGGATCCGGTTAACCGCGACGTCATCGATGCCGGCCTGGCCCGCGGTGTGAAGAACTTTGTGGGCGGCAACTGCACCGTGTCCTGCATGCTGATGGGCCTGGGCGGGCTGTTCCGCAACGGCCTCGTCGAGTGGGGCACGTCCATGACCTATCAGGCTGCCTCCGGCGGCGGTGCCCGCCACATGCGCGAGCTGCTGAACCAGTTCGGCTCCCTGAACTCCGCCGTCGCCGCCAACCTGGCCGATCCGGCGTCGGCCATCCTGGAAATCGACCGCGCGGTCCTGGCCCAGCAGAAGGATCCGTCCATGGATTCCTCGCAGTTTGGCGTTCCCCTGGCCGGCTCGGTGATCCCTTGGATCGATGCGGACCTGGGCAACGGCCAGTCCAAGGAAGAGTGGAAGGGCGGAGCGGAGACCAACAAGATCCTCGGCCGCAACACCGCCGACGCGGCCCGCATTCCGTTCGACGGGCTGTGTGTGCGGATCGGAGCCATGCGCTCGCACTCCCAGGCCCTCACGCTGAAGCTCACCGAGGATCTTTCGGTCAGCGAGATCGAGCGGATTATCGATGCAGACAACGAGTGGGCGAAGGTGGTTCCGAACACGAAGGAAGCCACCATGGCCCAGCTGACCCCTGTGGCAGTGACCGGCACCCTGGACATCCCTGTCGGCCGGATCCGCAAGATGGAAATGGGCCCGCAGTACATCAGCGCGTTCACCATCGGCGATCAGCTTCTGTGGGGCGCCGCCGAGCCGCTGCGCCGGATGCTGCGGATCGCCACCGGCAACCTGTAGCTTCTCCCTTTATCGAGATAGTAAAACTGCCCGTTTGGAGTTCCAAACGGGCAGTTTGCTGTCTCGGTGAGGTTTTGGGGTTAGTCGGCGCCGATCGCGGCAGCTTCCTCCGGCACGGTGTGCGGGTCCGGATCTCCGGCTTCCTGGCGCAGGAGCAGCAGCCCGGCGGCCACCGCACAGCAGATGGCGCCCACCCAGAACGGTGACCGCATGCCGAGCCACCCGGCGATGTGCCCAACGAGGACAGCCGAGACGGCGCCGCCGAACCAGCGCAGGAAGTTGTAGCCGGCACTGTTGACCGCGCGCGGCCCGGTTCCCGAGCTCATGGCGGTACCGGTGAAGAGGGTGTTCAGGATGCCGGAGAAGACACCGGAAACGATGATCCCGATGACGACGACGGTCTTGTTGCCCATGGCCATGGCCAGCAGCACCACGGCGTAGAGCAGCACGGCGATCACGGCTCCCCCGCGTTCCCCGAACCAGTGGGCCACCTTGGGTGCCAGCACGACGCCGGACACCGCCACGCACAGTCCCCAGCCGAAGAACACGAATCCGACGAAGAAGGCGCCTTCCTCGAGGACGAACGGTGACCAGGCGATGATGGCGAAGAACGCCGCCGTGTAGAAGCCCGAGCCGAGGGACGTCAGGAACAGGTTGCGGTTGCGCAGGGCAAGGAGCGGGTCGATGAGCCGGATCCGCTGGCGTTCGTCCTTGCTTTTGTCCTTCGCCAGCAGAGTGGCGCAGAGAATCACGCCGATGGCCATCAGGACGGCGGTGCCGGCGAACGGCCCGCGCCAGGAGATGGTGCCCAGTGCGGCGCCCAGGAGCGGGCCAACGGCCAGCCCGACGCCGAGCGCTGCCTCGTACAGCAGGATTGCTCCGGCCTGGCCGCCTGCAGCGGCTCCCACGATGACGGACAGGGCGGTGGCGATGAAGAAGGCGTTGCCCAGTCCCCAGAGCGCGCGCAGCCAAACCAAGGCTTCGATGCTGTTTACCAGTGCGCAGGCTCCGGCGGCCAGCACGATCAGCACCAGCCCGGTGGTCAGCGTGCGCTTGGGTCCGAACCGGTAGGACATAACACCGGTCAGCAGCATCGCAACCACCTGGACACCCAGGTAGGAGCCGAAGAGCAGCGTGGTCTGGGTTGGCGTAGCGCCCAGCTCTTCGGTGATGGTGTTCAGGATGGGATCCACCAGTCCGATGCCCATAAACGCGATGACGGCGGCGAACGCCGTCACCCAGACCGTCTTCGGCTGCCCCCTGAGGGCCTCCGTGAGCCGGGGGTGGGCGGGTTTCGCCTGCACGGCTGCGGCTTTACTCATATGTCTGTGCCTTTCCTTGCCTGTTAGTTCGTTTCGCCATCAGCACGCTGGGCTCCAGTCCGCCCCTCGGCTGTGCCCGGGCCCAGTGCCAGCAGCCTGTCAATGGCAGGGATGGCAGCTTCAAGCAGCCAGCGGTCCTCGGCCGGCAGCTGTTCCAGCAGCAGCGCGAAGGAGTGGTTCCGTTTGGTGACGAGTTCGCCCACCTGGGTCCGGCCCTTGTCCGTCAGATCGATCATCACGGCCCGCCGGTCCTCCGGGTCGGCGCGCCGCTCGACCAGGTCCAGCTTGACCAGGCCGTTGATCACGGAGGTGGCAGACGGGAGCTGCACGCCCTCCAAAGATGCGAGTTCACCCATCCGCAGGGGTCCGTGGTCAATCAGGGTGGCCATCGCGGAGGCCTGCGACGCCGTCAGGTCCCATCCCGGGATCCGCTGCCGGCTCAGATGGTAGAGCCGGGGCAGCATCGGACGCAGCTGCCGGGACAGGTTGAGGGACTCTTCGAAACTCATAGTTAGAAATTCTAACTATTCATAG
>NZ_DALZXY010000025.1:0-4827 GCF_031988865.1 Arthrobacter sp. | reverse complement strand
CCAGCCTTCCCAGGTTCCCACTGAATGTGGTTGGTGTGTCTGGTGTGGCCCCATCAGGCTCAACAGTCACACTCGGTGGGAACCTGCGTCGGCGCGGAGCTCAGGAGGCGCGGCGCTAAGGAGGTGCGGCGTATAGGGGCGCTAAGGAGGTGCCGCGTTGAGGAGGAACGGCGCTGCGGACCGAACGCTAGAGAGCGCAGCCGATCAGCAGCGGCTCCGGCTGCAGCCGAATACCAAACGCCTGCTCGACGCCGTCGGCCACGGCCCGTGCGATTGCCAGCAGGTCTTCGGCCGAGGCGTCGCCGCGGTTCGTCACGGCAAGGGTGTGTTTGGCGGACAGGGACGCCCGCCCGCCGGCGATTTCGCTGCCCGGGCGCCCGGGCAGCCCGAAGCCCTTGCCGAAGCCGGCGTGCTCGATCAGCCAGGCGGCGCTGAGCTTGACCATGCCCGGATCGGCGACCGGATAGCGGGGCGCCTCGTCCGGCAGGCTGTCGGCTGCGGGTGCCGGGAGGATCGGGTTGGTGAAGAAGGAACCGGTGCTGTAGGTGTCCGGATCCGCGGCGTCCACAACCATGCCTTTGCCGGCACGCAGCCGCAGCACTTCCCGGCGCACGTCAGCGGCGTTGGCGGTGTCCCCCACCTCGACGCCGAGGGCGCGGGCCAGCTCGGCGTAGCGGATCGGGGCACTGGTGGATCCCTGGGTGAGAGTAAATTCCACACTCAGGACCACATGCCGCGGCGATCCGTTCACGGTGGTGCGCTTCAGAAGCGAATCCCGGTAGCCAAACTCGAGTTCCGCCGCTCCGAACCGGCGCTGCTGCCGGGCCTCGCGGTCCCAGGTCTGGACGGAAACGATGCTGTGCGAGACGTCCGAGCCGTAGGCGCCCACGTTCTGCACCGGCGTCGCACCGGCCAAGCCGGGGATGCCGGAGAGTGCTTCCAGCCCGGAGTACCCCTCCGCGACGGTGAAGGCAACGAGTTCATCCCAGGGATGGCCCGCCTGCGCTTCGATGATCGCGGTGCCGCCCTTGCCGTTGCGGATGTCAATGCCGCGGTTGCCGACGTGGACCACGGCGCCGTCGAAGCCGGCGTCGGAGATCAGCAGGTTGGAGCCTCCGCCGATGATCAGCAGCGGTTCGGAGGCCTCGTCTGCCGCGCGCACCATGCTGATGAGTTCATCCGGTGTTTCGGCGTTGAGGTAGCGGCGTGCGGGTCCGCCCACGCGGGAGGTGGTGAGTGATGCCAGCTGCATCGAAGTCAGTGCGCTCACCAGATCCGGACAACCGCCTGCGCCTTGACCAGGACCTTCTGGCCGTTGAACGTGACGGTGAGGTCCACCCTCGCGGTGGAGTTGTCAGCATCGATGGCACCGATGGTGCCGGTGACGTCCACTACCGCGCCGGGAGCGTCGTCGAGGTCTTCCACCAGGACCGGCCGGGTGAAGCGGGTCTGGTAGTCCAGGACGGCTCCGGGGTCGCCGATCCAGTCGGTGACCAGCTGGACGGCAGCACCCATGGTGAACATACCGTGCGCGATCACGCCGGGCAGTTCCACCGAACGGGCGAAGCGTTCGTTCCAGTGGATCGGGTTGAAGTCGCCGGAGGCGCCGGCGTAGCGGACCAGGTCCGCGCGGCTGATCTCGATGGTGGTGCTGCCGATTTCCTGGCCGGCCGCCAGTTCACTGAGCGCTATGGACATGGTTACTGGCCCTCTCCCCGGACGAGGATGGATGAGACTGTGGTGGCCACTTTTTCGCCTTCCACCGTGGAGATTTCGGCACGGGTGCTGATCAGGGCGCCGTCGCCCATGGCCCGTACCGAGTCAACGTGGAGTTCTGCCAGGAGTTCGTCCCCGGCGACGATGGGCCGGTGGTGGGTGAACCGCTGGTCGGCGTGAACCACGCGGGTGAAGTCGATCCGGGCCTCGGGATCATTGATCAGCTGGGCGTCGGCCTGCTGGGCCACGATGATCGCGAAGGTTGGCGGGGCGAGCAGGTCCGGGTAGCCGAGCGCCTCGGCCGCGGCGGTGTCGAAATGCGCCGGATGGGTCGCTTTCACGGCCCGGGCGAACTCACGGATCTTTTCCCGTCCTACCTGGTAGGGCTCACCGGCCGGGTACCTGCGGCCCTGCAGGTCGGGGTTGATGCTCATTTGTTTCCCTTCATCCGGCGTCGGGCGTCGCGGGCACGCACCACCATACCGCTCAGGTGCACGCTCATCCCCACCACGATCACCGGGAGGGCGAGGTACATAACGATTTGCTGATTGGTCACGGCACCGAGGAGGACCATCAGGATTCCGGCGCCGGTAACAGAGAGTGCTGTGACAACGAGGCGGCGGTACAACGGAGATCCGGTTTCCCAAGGCGTGTTAACCATGGTTTCAGAATACAGTCGGGGCGCTTGCCAGAAAGAAACCAGGGGGTTCGGTGTAACAGTTCCCACAACGGGGGCCGCTTAGAACAGCGCTTCCTGAAGGGCAGGCAGTTCGCTCTGGAAACCGCCCAGTTCGAGCCGTTGCCCCTTGAGCTGGGTGAGGTCGGCAAGGAAGGAAAGCCCGACGTCGTCGGTCGCCACAAGGGCGGTGGGCCCGAGCATTCCGCGGATCAGCAGGCCGTGCTCGCCGGCCGTGAGCGGCAGCGGATAGACCCCGGCGGGCTGACCGAGCACATCGGCGAAGGCCTGTGGAGGGGTCCAGGTGTCCTTCACCACCTCGAAGCCTGCCGGATCCAGGGTGAAGAGCAGCGCCCGCGCTGCCTCGGCGTGGCCGATGTTGATCTCCGCCACGGATTCCGCGGGAAGCGGGGCTGCCAGTGCAGCACATTTGCTTCCCGACCGGACAGCCTGTGGCAGGCCGAGCGCCGAAGACACCGTGTCCTCCAGGACCCGGACCCGCAGCCCATCCGTAGTGCGGGCCACGTACTGCGCGGCGACGGCGCCCTGTTCCGTAAGGCGCAGGACCCGCCGTTTCTCCGCGGCCGTCCCTACCTTGGTGGTGCCGTTGGCGAAGGTGGCGATATACAGCCATTGCGGCCCGGCCAGGTAGTTCCTCAATCCAGCGGGAAGCGGTCCCCCGCGGTGGCTGTTATGCATCAGCCGCGCTTCGTCCCGGGCGAAACAGCTCCCGCACTGGTACCCGCGCTCGGCCGGGGCCTGCGCCGGGCAGGCATGGGACTCCCGGCCGGATTCGCGCACCAGCTCGTAGCCCAGGCAGTACCGCGGCGCTTCGGAGCGGATGCGGAAGCGCAGCTCAGCTCCGGGACGCAACGGCAGCCGCTCCGCTGTGCCGTCCGGTGCCTGGAGCAACAGGTCGGCACCGTAGGCGTCCCAGGCCGTGCCGCCACAGAGGTAGCTGGAGTTGCTCAGGCGGTGCTCAGGCATACAGGCATGTCCTCCGGGGGCATCAACGGGTGGAGCAGCTATTTACGCTACCTCCTCCTGCGTCAGCGGAATGCCGGGATACCCGTGAGCCGCTGGCCCAGGATCAGGGTGTGCACCTCATCGGTGCCTTCATACGTGCGGACGGACTCGAGGTTGTTCGCGTGTCGCAGCGGTGAATAGTCCAGGGTGATTCCGTTGCCGCCGAGGATCGTCCGCGCTTCCCGGGCGATGGCGATGGCTTCGCGCACGTTGTTGAGCTTGCCCACGGAAATCTGGTGGTTCTGGAGCTTGCCGGCATCCTTGAGCCGGCCAAGGTGCAGGGCCAGCAGGAACCCCTTGTTGATCTCCAGCGCCATATCCACCAGCTTCTGCTGGGTGAGCTGGTAGCCCGCGAGCGGCTTGTCGAACTGCAGCCGGTCCTTGGAGTACGCCAGCGCTGCCTCGAAGGAATCCCGGGCAGCGCCCATGGCTCCCCAGACAATCCCGTAGCGGGCCTCGTTGAGGCAGGAGAATGGGCCGCGCAGGCCGGTGGCCTCCGGCAGCAGCGCGTCGGCTGGCAGCCGGACGTCGGCCAGCTCGATCTCACACTGGATGCTGGCCCGCATGGAGAGCTTCTGTTCGATCGGGGTGGCGGAGAAACCCTTGGTATCGGTGGGCACCACGAAGCCGCGGACCCCGTTCTCGGTCTGCGCCCAGATCACGGCCACGGAGGCGACGTTGGCCAGCCCGATCCAGCGCTTCGTCCCGTTCAGCACCCAATCATCGCCGTCACGGCGGGCGAAGGTCTTCATAGCGGACGGATCGGAACCGGCGGTCGGCTCAGTCAGTCCGAAGCAGCCGATCGTTTCACCCTTTGCCATGCCGGGCAGCCAGCGGGATTTCTGCTCTTCGGAACCCCATTTGGAGATGGCGCTCATCGCCAGCGATCCCTGCACGGAGACGAACGTCCGCAGCCCGGAGTCGCCGGCTTCCAGCTCGGCGCCGGCCAGGCCATATTCGACGGCGGAGCGTCCGGCGCAGCCGTAACCCTGGAGGTGCATGCCCAGCAGCCCAAGCCGACCCATTTCGGGGACGATTTCAAGCGGGAAGTGCGCTGCCTCAAACCAGCCGGCGATGTTGGGGCGGATCGCCTCGTCAACGAACGCCCGGACTTCGGCCCGCAGCGCAAGTTCCTCGCCGGTGAGCAGCGAGTCGAAGTCGATCAGATCGGCCGGTTCCAGGGTCTCCCCGGCAGGGGTCTGGGCGGAGGCAACACTCATGAGGTTTCTTCACTTTCTGAAATGCGGCTGCGGGCTCCGCGGCTGCGGCACCGGCGGATGCAGTTGGGTCCTGGACACACGCTACGGACCGATGCGACATGCGTCATTGAGCGTTCCGGCCAATTTGAACGCCGATACCGGATGATTTGTCCTATGGTTTTCCTCACTGAGCTCAGCATGACCCTCGGA
>NZ_DALZXY010000024.1:36720-40694 GCF_031988865.1 Arthrobacter sp. | reverse complement strand
TCGCGTCCGCCGACCGCGCCGGGAAGGCCCCTGGCTCCGCGAACCCGCCGCAGCAGGGGTGGTTCCCGCCGGGCAGCGCCCCCCGGTTTAGCTTCCGGGACAGCCGGGACGAGTACCTGGCCAAGGTGCGCCAGTCCCAGCAGGCGATTACGGACGGCAACACCTACGAGGTCTGCCTGACGACTGCGCTGCATGCCGCCCTGCCCGAACCCCTGGCTCCGGCAGAACAACTTGGTCTCTACGCGGCGCTTCGCCGGCGCAGTCCCGCCCCGTTTGCTTCGCTGCTTCGCCTGGGGCCGCTCACGCTCGCGGGTACCTCTCCCGAGCGGTTCCTGCGCATCAGTGCCGGCGGCGGCCTGCGCGCCGAGCCGATCAAGGGCACCCGGCCGCGCGGAGCGGACCCTGCGTCGGACACGGCCCTGCGGCAGGAGCTGCTGGGCAGTGAAAAGGACCGTGCGGAGAACATCATGATCGTGGACCTGATGCGCAACGACCTCTCCCGGCTCGCCGCGCCGGGGTCAGTGACGGTTCCCCGGCTGTGCGTGGTGGAAAGCTACGCCACGGTCCACCAGCTGGTCAGCACGGTCGATGCCCGGCTGGCCCCGGATGCCAGCCGCGCTGAAGCCGTTTCCGCTGCGTTCCCGGCCGGCTCAATGACCGGCGCTCCCAAGGCCAGTACCATGGCTATCCTGGACGCCCTGGAAACCGGGCCGCGCGGACTGTACTCGGGCGCCGTCGGCTACTTTTCCCTTACGGGCGCCGCAGATCTCTCGGTCGTGATCCGCACGCTGGCCCTGCATCGGTCTCCGGACGGCGGTATGGACCTGAGCCTGGGCGTCGGCGGAGCGGTCACCGCCGGCTCCGATCCGGACGCCGAATGGGAGGAAGTGCGCACCAAGGCGCGCGGTGTCCTGGGCGCACTCGGCTCGGACGTGCCGAAGGATTAGCCCGCTACTGCAGGGTGGCGGTCAGCCGCGCCACGTTGTCCACGTAGCGCTGCCACACCGGACGGTTCCGCCATTCGTCCAGGACCAGTTCCTTCGACAGTGCCCGGTAGGTGTCCTCGATCCGGCGCATCTTCTCGACGATGTCCCCGCCGTACATCATCATCGAGACCTCCAGGTTCAGCGAGAAGGAGCGCATGTCCATGTTCGAGGAGCCCAGGACCGCGACGTCGTTGTCCACGGTGAAGTGCTTGGCATGCAGCACCAGCGGGGCCGGGTACTGCCAGATCCGGATACCCGCTTCGAGCAGCACCTCGTAGTACGAGCGCTGGGCATGATCCACCAGGAGCTGGTCCCCGCGTTCGGAGACAAACAGCTCCACCTGCACTCCGCGCTGCGCCGCCGTCGTGATGGCATAGAGCAGCGAATCGTCCGGGACGAAGTACGGGCTGGTGATCGAGATCCGCTCCGAGGCCGAGTAAATCAGCGAGGTAAAGAGCCGCAGGTTGTTCTCGGTGGTGAAACCGGGTCCGCTGGGCACCACCTGGCAGGTCACGTCCCCGGGTTCGTAGGTCCACTCGTAGAGGCTGAGTTCGCGTTCGAGGTTCTCATCGGTTTCCATGTTCCAGTCGGTGGCGAACACCACGTTGAGTTCATCCACCACGGGACCCTCGAGCCGGCACATCAGCTCAACCCATTTGCGTCCGAGCTTGTGGTTGCCCGGCTTGCGGTACCCCGGTTCCACCAGGTTCTGCGACCCGGTGAAGCCCAGGACGCCGTCGACCACCAGGATCTTGCGGTGGTTGCGCAGGTCGGGGCGGCGCCAATGCCCGCGCAGGGGCTGGATGGGCAGCATCGGATGCCATTCGACCTGGCTGGAATTCAGCTCCCTGAGCAGCTGGCGGTAGCCCTTCACCCGCAGGGTTCCGATGTGGTCAAACAGCAGCCGGACGCTGACACCGCGGGCCGCGGCGTCCCTCAGGGCGGCGAAGAAATCCCTGGTCACGGAGTCATAGCTCATGATGTAGAACTCGACGTGCACGTAGTGCTTCGCGGCTCGAACCGCTTCGGTCATCTCGCGGATGGACTGCTCATAGTCCCGCTGCAGCTCCACCTTGTTGCCGTCCAGGCTGGGCAGCGAGCCCAGGCGCCGGTTAAGTTCGACGGCGGACATCAGCCAGTCCGGTCCGAGGAAGGAACTCGAATTTGCCTCCAGCTCCCGGGTATTGTCACGGACCCTGCGGTTGATGAGGGTCTGCCGCTCCACCCGCTGTTCCGAGAGCCGTGGGCTACCGAACAGCAGGAACAGGATGATGCCGGGAACCGGCAGGAAGAAGATGCACAGCAGCCAGGCCATGGCCGTTGTGGGCCGGCGGTTGCCGGGAACCACGCCGAGCGCGATGATCCGGATTGCGAAGTCCAGCACCGTCAGGGCCGCCGCAAGCCAGTAAGGATCCGTAATCGTCCACCACACGCGTTTTTCCCTCCACCAACCCAACGTCCCTTTAGCCTAGTCGGCTGCGGGCACAGGTTGCGGCACCTACGCGCACTAGGCTTGGACGCATGAGTGTTTTGGTTTTCCTGGATCCCGCGTTCCCCGATGGCCGAGTGGCCGATGCCTCCGTTCCGCAACTGCTGGCGACGGACCTCGGCGCCACCCGCGGGGACGGTGTTTTCGAATCCATGCTGGCGGTGGACGGGCACCCGCGGAAGCTCGAATCCCATCTGGACCGGATGGCCGGCTCAGCCGCCGCCTTGGACCTCGATTTCCCGCCGGCGGAACATTGGGAACCGGCTATCAGCACGGCCCTGGCGGAATTCGCCCGGGTTCACGGCGATCCGCAGGCTGTAGTGAAGCTGCTGCTCACCCGCGGCCCGGAAGGCGCCCAGCACCCAACTGCGTGGGTACAGGCCTCCCCGGTTCCGGCCTCCGCCGCCGAGCAGCGGAAAACCGGCCTCGATGTACTGCTGCTCGAACGCGGATATGACAGCACCCTGGCCGAGCGGGCACCGTGGCTGCTCCTCGGGTCCAAAACCCTCTCCTACGCGGTGAACATGGCCGCAATCCGCTACGCCCATGAGCACGGGGCCGACGACGTCATCTTCACCTCAGCGGACGGGAAAATCCTGGAAGGCCCCACCTCCACCGTGGTCCTGGCCGTTATCGAGGACGGCGTGAAGACCCTGCTGACGCCGGAGCTGGAGAGCGGAATCCTGCCCGGAACCACCCAGGGTGCCCTGTTCCGCGCCGCCGAGGAAGCCGGGTGGCAGCTCGGTTACGGTCCGCTCGAACCGACCCACCTGCATCAGGCCGACGGCGTATGGCTGGTTTCCAGCATCCGGCTGCTCGCTCCGGTGAAGTCGATCAATGGTGAAGCCATCGCGGTTTCCGCGGAGCTCTCAGCCGAGCTGAACGCCCTGGTGGAAACCGTCCTGTAATTCCGGTCCCGGTCAGGACCTGACCCGGCCCGGGCCGGGAGGGGTCAGGGGTGCCCGGGCCGGGCGCCAGGCCACCCCGGGCCGGGAGCCTAGGTCAGGATGAAGTTGAAGGTACCCGCGGCCACGGCTGCGGCGACGGCGGCAGCCGCCAGCCCCACGCCGTACAGCAGCACCCACACATCGATCAGGCTGAACGTCGAGGTCCTCGCCCAGGTCCGTTCTCCGCTGCCGAACCCGCGGGCCTCCATGGCGACGGCCAGCCGGGTTGCGCGGCGGATCGCCTGGACCAGTAGGGCAAGCCCCTGGCCCAGGAAATTGCGGAGCCTGCCCAGCGGTCCGCCGGCGGCATCGGCCCCGCGGGCGTGGCGGGCCAGGCCAAGGGTCCGCCATTCCTCCAGCAGCAGCCCCACCAACCGCATCGCTGCCAGCGCCCCGAGCACGAACCGGGCCGGCAGGTGCAGCCGCTGGGCCAGCGCATCCGCCAGGTCCGTGGGATCGGTGGAGACCAGCAGGAAGATGCCTGGCAGGGCGATGGCGAGGCCGCGCAGACCGATCGCGATGCCCGCCGTGACGGAATCGGTGGTGAACAGG
>NZ_DALZXY010000024.1:0-36710 GCF_031988865.1 Arthrobacter sp. | reverse complement strand
GATTGGGCCAGCGTCCAGCAGGACCGCTCCGGTTTTCTCCGCCAGCAGGGCCGTTCCGTAGGCGCCGATGCCGGCGGCGATGATAAGTGGCCAGATGCGGGTCAGCAGCGTCCAGGGGTGGATGCGCAGCAACGGCAGCAGGAGCAGTTCCCCGGCCAGGACCACGGAGGCACTCACCCAGTCCACCGTGAGGAGCACGGCTGCCGTCACGGCCACGGCGGCTCCCAGCGTGGAAAGCGGGTTCGCTGCCTTCAGGGCGGAGGCCCGGGTGCCAGCAGGTGCTCCGCCGGAACGTAGCGTGGCCGCGCTCATGCGGCTGCTCCCCCGGCCCGAACCGGCGGAAGTTCCTCCACCCGTCCCCCGGCCACCCGAAGGATCCGGCCACCAAGGGCAGCGGTGAACTCACGGTCATGGGTCACCGAGACCACGGTGCAGCCATGCCTGTCCCGCTGCTCGGTCAGCAGCGCCACCAGTTCACGCCAGGTGTTGGCATCCTGCCCAAAGGTGGGTTCGTCAAGGAGCAGGATGTCCGGGGCGGTGGCGAGCATGGTGGCCACCGACAGCCGGCGCTTCTCGCCACCGGAGAGTGTGAAAGGGTTCACCGGGAGCAGCTCCTGAAGCCGGAGCCGTTCGGCCAGCCGCGCGACGACGTTCTCGACGTCGGCCTCGCTTTGCCCGGCGCGCCGGGGCCCGAAGGCCAGCTCGTCACGGACCGAGCCGGTGAGGAACTGGTGCTCGGGTTCCTGGAAGACCGTACCCATCCGGGTTACCAGCTGCGCGGACTTCCATTTATGCGGCACAGTGCCGGCCCCGCGGGCCAGGGACGGCGACGCAGCCAGCTCGCCGCCCCGGGGACGCAGCAGTCCGCCCAAGGTAAGGGCCAGGGTGGACTTTCCAGCGCCGTTGGGACCGGTGATGCCCACCGCTTCCCCAGCCCGGAGCCGCAGGTCCACACCGGTAAGGACCGCGGGGCCCTTCGCAGTCCGTGCCACCGTCAGCTGGGCTGCAACCAGGAGATCGGCCGCGTCGGATGTGAAGGCCGCGTCGGACCCGGAGGCATGCGGCGCGGCAGTGGCCCCCGCCGGTGCGTTCTGCCTCCCCGGAAGCCAGACGCCGGCCTCGGCCAGCCGGCTGCGGGTATCCGCTCCGGAGAGCACGTCAGAGGGTTTGCCGTCCGCCAGGACCCCGCCGCCGGCGTCGAGCACGATAACCCGATCAACCAGTTCAGCCCACGCGGCGACCCGGTGCTCCACCACGATCAGTGTCGCCCCGGTACGGTCCAGCACACGGGAGACCGCGTCGCGGATCTCCAGCACCCCGTCCGGGTCCAGGTTGGCTGTTGGTTCGTCCAGCAGCAGCAGTCCTGGCTGCATGGCCAGGATCGATGCCAGCGCAAGCCGCTGCTTCTGCCCGCCGGACAGCGCTGCCGTGGAGTGGTTCAGCGGAACCGCCAGCCCGACGTCGTCGAGCGCCGCCTGCACGCGTTCCCAGATCTCCTCCCGCGCGATGCCCAGGTTCTCGGCACCGAAGGCGACCTCGTCGCCCACGCGGGAGAGCACGATCTGGGTGTCCGGGTCCTGCAGCAGCAGCCCGGCGCGGCCGCGCGCCGCCTGGGGGTGGACGCCATCGAGCGTCAGCGAGCCGGTTTCGGTGCCGCCGGTGTCCTCACCGAGGACTCCGGCAAGGGCATGCAGCAGAGTGGATTTACCGGCGCCTGAAGCGCCGAGAAGCAAGACCCGTTCGCCGGGCCGGATCTCGAAATCCGCCCCGGCCACAGCCGCTTTTTTCCGCCCGGCGTGCCGCCAGCCCCAGTTGCGGGCGCTGACGGCCACCGGCGTCGTGCGTTGCTGCATGAGCTTATACGTCCGCGGTGCGGCCGGCAGCGAAGGAGGACAGCACCCCGGTCCGGGCCAGGGCCCGGACGGCGAGCCAGGACAGCAGGCCTGCCAGCACCAGGCCGGAGACAGCAGCGAAAACGGTGTACAGGGCCTGCCATTGGAAAGCCCATTCCGGCTTGTACAGGATCGATTCGCTGATGCCGAGGAAGATTCCGGAGCCCAGGCCCGCCAGGAGCGCTACGGGCAGGGTGAACTTCCGGTAGAGGAAAAGCAGGAAAACCAGTTCAGCGCCGAGGCCCTGAATGGCGCCGGAGAGCAGGACGGAGAGGCCGAACTGGGTGCCGAGGACGCCCGAGACGGCCGCAGCCAGCACTTCGCAGTACACGGCGGCACCGGGTTTGCGGATGATCAGCCCGCCCAGCACGCCGGCGATCAGCCAGCCGCCGGTGTAGAGGCCGCCGATCGGCGGGAAGGCAAGGACGATGGCTTCAACCCCGCCGTAGGCGAGGGACCAGGCCCAAAAGACGACGCCGACGGCCACCGCGAGCACGGAAGCGACGACGATGTCCACTACGCGCCATGAGGAGCGGATGCGGGCGGGTGAATGTTGAATCGTGTGCTGCATGGAATTTTTCCTCCTGTATTCAGGAGGGGAGGGAAACCGCCGCTGCCTGCGGCGGTGCACCCCTGAGATCTCGACTCCCTTCGCCGGTACTAACCGGAGCAGGTTCGAGGGTCTGCGGCTTGGTCCGCACTCTCAGCGCCCGAGTTCCCCGGCTCCGGTTTACCCGGTGCGGCGGAAGCGGCGCTCCCCTGTCGTATGTTGCGAGGTCCACTGTACACGCAGCGGACCGGGGTTTCGGGTGGATTTGGGTTCGCTGCGGGTAGCGTAGGAGGCGATACCACCGAACAAACGCCAAGGAGCACTTATGAACCTGATCCTGAAACTGCTGGGAACCGGCGTGAGCGTCGGCGCCGGTCTGGCCTCCGCAAAGATCCTGGACTTCATCTGGACGAAGGCCACGGGCAACGAGCCGCCCAAGGACAAGGACGGTGCCCTCGATGTGAGCCTGCGCTCCGCTGTCATCTTCGCACTGGTTTCCGGTGCCGTCAGCCAGGTGATCCGGGTGCTGACCAACCGCGGTACACAGCGCGCCATTGCCCGCTACAACCGCACCCCCGAGGTCGTCTAGGCGCCTTGTCAGGGCGCGGCCGCTTTCCGGCGGCCGCGTCCGGCGCTCCTAGCCTTCGCGGCTGCGGCCGGGCGGCCGGGGACGTTCTTTGGCTTGGGCGCGTGAGCGTTCCATTGCTTCCTCGTCGAGGTCGCCGGTGTAGTAGGTGCCGTCCGGCTCCTGCCCCGGGTCGTCGTCGATCTTCGGATCGGCGGCGGAATCTTCCTCGTCGTCGTCCGCGGCCTCAAACATCATCTGCTGGGCGCGTTCCACCACGTCGTCGAGCTCGTCAATGCTGAGCAGCTCGGGGCGCAGGTGCTTGGTCCGGTAGCCCGCACGGCCCACCATGTGCGCCGAGACCGGAGCGGTCAGCAGCTGGAAAATCCAGCACACGGCCAGAACCGGCAACAGGACCCAGCTGCGGAACTCCACGGCCATGGCCAGCAGGAACAGCAGCAGGCCCAGGACCTGCGGTTTGGACGCAGCATGCATCCGGCTCATAAGGTCGGGGAAGCGCATCAGGCCGATCGCGGCGGCCAGGGACATCAGCGCTCCGCCGAGCAGCAGGACCGCGACAATCGCGTCGATCACGGGTTCGCTCATGGCTACCTCCGGTCCGTCACGAAGCGGGCAACGGCCACCGAGCCGATGAATCCGATCAGGGAGATCGCGATCAGCAGCGCGAGGTAGTCGAGGTTGCGGTTTATGACCATCTCAATCACCAGCGCTCCGCCCAGGATCGCCAGCAGCACGTCCGATGCCAGGACGCGGTCCAGGATCGAAGGACCGCGGACAATCCGGAAGATAGCGCCCGCGGCCGCGACTGCCAGCATGATGGCCGCCACGATGATTACTACGTTCATCAGCTGATGGCTCCGTTCCGCAGTTCTTTGAGGTCCTTTTGTTCGGCACGCACCAGCGCCAGGTCTTCCTTGGTTCCGATGGCGCGGATCAGCCAGGACTCGGTGGCCCGGACGTCGCCTCGCACCTTCTCCGCGGCTTCCTGCGTGCCAACGCCCAGGCAGTGCAGATACAGCGTGGAGGTGGAACGGTCCACGTCCACCACCAGGGAACCGGGAATGAGGGAGAGCGAGTGGCCGGTGGCCGTGACCAGCAGGTCCGAGTGGCTGCGGAGCTTCACTGCCACCACTGCGTTTTTGATGTTCGGTCCGTGCACAACTGCCAGCCACAACACCTGGACGGAGGCTACCACCAGTTTGTAGATAAACCTGGCCCCGAAGCCCAGCGCATAGAGAAGGTTGAACCGCCCGCTGAGCTCGACCGGGGGCAGGTAGAAGATGTTGGTGACCACGAAGGCGATGACTGCCCCGAAGACCAGGTTGCCGAGGCTGAAGTCCTGCCACAGCGCACCCCAGAGCAGGACGAGCCAGATAATCAGCGGCAGTTCCTTGAGCAGCGGAATCCGCGGATGGTTGCGCATGCGTGGTTTTTTGGTCACGGGGCACTCCCCTCGCCGAAGACGGCCTCGATGTACGGTGTCCGGTCCAGCAGGTCCTGCGCGGCGCGGTCACTCAGCGAAAACAGCGGCCCGGCGAACACGCTCAGCGCAATGCCCAGGGCTACCAGACCCACCGTGGGGTAGACCATGGAGCGGGGAAGCAGGTTCACCGTGGATCGTCCGGCGAAGCGCCCGCTCTGGTGTTCGCGGACGTTGCCGGAATCCCGGACGGCGCTGCCGTCCGTGGTGGTGGCCAGCAGGATCGGGTCCGGGTGCACGGCGTCTTCGGGGGTGCGCCAGAACGCACGGTTCCAGACGCGTGCCATCACCAGCAGGGTTAGCAGCGAAGTGAGCACGCTCGCCGCCACCAGGATGTAGGCCAGCGGGGTTCCCAGTTCGACGCCGGCCTGCATCAGCCCCAGCTTGCCCAGGAACCCGGAGAACGGTGGGATTCCGGCGAGGTTGATGGCGGGGATGAAGTAGAGCACGGCCAGCAGCGGGGAGAGTTTCGCCAGCCCGCCGAGCCGGTCCATGTTGGCGGTGCCGCCTCGCCGTTCGATGAGCCCGGTGACCAGGAAGAGGCTGGTCTGGACGGTGATGTGGTGCACCACGTAGAAGACCGCGGCGCCGATGCCGACCACGGAGGCGATCGCGAGTCCGAACACCATAAAGCCGATGTGGCTGACCAGGGTGAAGGAGAGCATACGTTTGATGTCAGTCTGTGCCAGCGCACCCAGGATGCCCACCAGCATTGTCAGCCCGGCGACCACCATCAGCAGGGTATTGATCCGATCGCCCGGGAACAGGAGCGTTTCGGTGCGCACCATGGCGTAGACGCCCACCTTGGTCAGCAGCCCTGCGAACACGGCGGTGACCGGTGCCGGCGCCGTTGGGTAGGAGTCGGGCAGCCAGAAGGACAGCGGGAACACAGCCGCCTTGATGCCAAAGGCCACCAGCAGCATCAGGTGCAGCATCATCTGTGTGCCTGGGTCCAGGTCGCCGAGCTTGATGGCGAGGTCCGCCATGTTCACCGTGCCGGCGGCCGCGTAGATCATGGCGATGGCGATCAGGAACAGCAAGGATGAAATAACGCTGACCACCACATAGGTCACGCCGGCCCGGATACGCGGCGTCGTCCCGCCAAGGGTCATCAGCACATAACTGGCGGTCAGCAGGATTTCGAAGCCCACATAGAGGTTGAAGAGGTCCCCGGCCAGGAACGCATTGGACACCCCGGCCACCAGGATCAGGTAGGTCGGGTGGAAGATCGAAATGGGGCCGTCTTCGTCACCGTCGGTCATGCCCTGGCCGGCGGCATAGATCAGCACCGAGAGGCTGATCGCCGTGGAGACCACCAGCATCAGGGCGGAGAACTGGTCCACGACCATGGTGATGCCGAAGGGCGGCAGCCAGCCGCCAATGTTCACTGCCTGCGCGCCGGTGTCCCAGACTGCGGTCAACAGGAAGCACTCGAGCAGCAGGGTCAGGGCCAGGACGCTGATGCTGACGATCCGCTGGGACCGCTGGTGCCGGATCAGGATGAAGGCCAGCGCCGCGCCGAAGAAGGGCATCACCACGGCGAGCGGGGCAAAACTGGAAGCGTTCATCGTTTTGCCTCTCCTGTGGTTCCGGGGCCCGGACCGCGCTGCGAACCGGGTGCTTCTTCGGCTTCTTCGGCCGGGGTGAACTCCGTTGTGTCCTCGGGGACATCGGCGTCGTCTTCCGCGTCGTAGCTGCTCTGGCTGGCCACGCGGCGGTCTTCGATGTCGTCCTGGACCTCGTCCTGCCGTCCGAGGACCCAGGATCGGTAAATGATGCCGAGCATAAAGGCGGTCACGGAGAAGGAGATGACGATCGAGGTGAGGATAAAGGCCTGCGGCAGCGGGTCGTTGTAGTCCTCGGGCGGAATCTCGGCGCCGAAGATCGGAGCCAGTCCCTGGTAGCCGCCGGTGGCGAGCAGCAGGATGTTCGTGGCGTTCGTCATCATGGTCAGCCCGAGCACCACCCGGGTAAGGCTTCGTTCAAGGAGCAGGTAGATTCCGGCCGCGAACAGTGCGCCCATGATCAGCAGCAGCGTGATGTTTACGCTCATCGGGTCACTCCGTCCGCATCCAGCAGTTCCGGTTCTGGTTCAATGTCCTCGGCTGAGGAACCGCCCTCGCTGCGTTCATCGATCTCGGAGCCGAGGCTGCGAAGCACGTCGAGCACCAGCCCAACCACCACCAGGTAAACCCCAATGTCGAAGATCGTGGAGGTGACGAACTTGACGTCGCCGAAGACCGGCCAGGTGAAACTGAGAATGGCGGTCTGCAGGATCTCTCCGCCGAAAAACAGGGGTGCAGCAGCGGAGAGCGCGGCCAGGCCCAACCCTCCACCCAGGAGCATTCCGGCGCTGACAGGGGTGGCTTCGGCCAGTTCGAACCGGCCGCCGGCCAGGTAACGGATGGTCAGGGCCAGCCCGGCCATCAGGCCGCCGGCGAATCCGCCGCCGGGGGCGTTGTGCCCGGCGAGCAGCAGGTAGACGGAGAAGATGATCACCGAGTGGAAGAGCAGGCGGGTGATCACTTCGAAAATAATCGAGCGCCGTTCCGGGGCCAGGGTCCGCCCGGCCACCAGCCAGGCCTCGCGGGCAACGCTGGAGAACTTGCGGGCCAGGGCCAGTGTGGCCGCTTCACGTTCGGAAGAGGCAAAATGTTCGCGCCCCCGGTCCACGGATCCGGTGGCGACGTCGTCGGCGCGGCGCCGTTTGTCTCCCCGCCCCCGGATAAAGATCAGGGAGGCGACGCCGGTGGCGGCCATGGTCAGCACGGAGATTTCCCCGAAGGTGTCCCAGGCGCGGATATCGACCAGGGTGACGTTGACGATGTTCAGTCCCCCGCCGCCCTCGTAAGCGAGTTCGGGGTAAGCCAGGGAGATCGGTTCGGCAACCCGGGAGGCCATCGCCGACATCGCGAACACCACCATCGCGGCGCCAAAGCTGATGCCCAGCAGCGCCCGCAGGATCCGCTGGCCGGAGGGTTCCCGTTTCCACAGCCTGGCAGGCAGGGAACGCAGCGCCAGCACGAAGGCCACCAGGACGATGGTCTCCACCAGCATCTGCGTCAGGGCCAGGTCCGGCGCACCCTGCAGCGCGAAGATCAGGGCAATTCCGTAGCCGCTGACGCTGACCATAAGCACGGCCAGGAAGCGCTTGTTGGCCCGCGCCGCACCGAGGGAACCGATCACCACGGCGACGCCGATGACGGCCTGGATGGGGGAATCGAACCAGTGGAACTCGTCCGGCATCGGTGCGCCACGGAAAAGGACGGCGGCAAGCGGGCTGATGATCGCCATGCTCAGGATCACGAACAGGTAGAACGTCAGTGAACCGCGCTGGGTGCGGCCGGTGACCCAGACTGCCGCGTCGTCGAGCACCCCGATAAGTCCGCGGTAGGACCGCTCGGCATCGAGCGGGCTCGCGGTGAGCGTCTGGAACCTCTCCACCCGCGTGCGCTGCCAGAACAGCAGCAGGCCGACGGCGATCGTGACGGCGGTCAGCCCCAGGGCAAGCGTGAATCCATGCCACAGCGCCAGGTGCGTTGCTTCCCCGTCGGCGGGATAAAGGTCTGCATAGGGGGTGATGACGGCATCCAGCGGCCGGGGCCAGAGACCGAAGACCACGGTGGCAGCAGCCAGCAGCGCCGGCGGAGCCAGGAAGGGCCATGGGACTGACTTGAACGCGGTGGGTGAGCTGGACGGCTTGGTGGCGAACCCGCCCCAGAGGAAGCGGGCACTGTAGGCGAAGGTCAGGACGGCCCCGGCGACGACGCCGATGAGGAGGATCCAGCCGGTGATGTTGTTCTCTTGCTCGGCGAAGTGGATGTAGGTCTCGTATACCGATTCCTTCGCTACGAAACCCAGCAACGGCGGCAGTCCTGCCATCGAAGCGGCACCGACTGCGGCCACAACGGCCAGCACCGGAGCGGAGCGGCCGACGCCGGAGAGCTTGCGGATGTCGCGCGTGCCCGACTGGTGGTCGATGATCCCCACGACCAGGAACAGGGTGGCCTTGAAGAAGCCATGCGCCAGGAGCAGGCCGATGCCGGCCACGGCGGCTTCCCGGTTGCCGAGTCCGACGACGAGGGTCAGGAACCCGAGCTGGCTCACCGTTCCGTATGCCAGCATCAGCTTCAGGTCATGCTGGCGCAGCGCCCGCCAGCCGCCCAACAGCAGGGTGGCAAGGCCGAGCACGGAGATGACAGCGCTCCAGTACGCCGTCTCGGAGAATCCCGGTGCCAGCCGTGCCACCAGGTAAATGCCTGCCTTCACCATGGCCGCTGCGTGCAGGTACGCACTCACGGGGGTGGGCGCGGCCATCGCGGCTGGCAGCCAGAAGTGGAACGGCAGCAGGGCGGACTTGGAGACGGCGCCGATCAGCATCAGCACAATCGCCACGTCCACGATCACGCCGCTGGCCACCAGTTCCGGAGCCATCGCCATAATCTCGGAGATCCGGTAGGTGCCGGCGACGGAGCCGAGCATAATCATGCCCACGAGCATCGCCAGTCCGCCGAAAGTGGTGACAATCAGCGCCTGCAGTGCCGCCCGGCGGGCCGAAAGGCGGTGGGCCGCGTAGCCGATCAGCAGATAGGACAGGATGGTGGTCAGTTCCCAGAAGATAAACAGCAGAATCAAGTCATCTGCCGTAACGAGGCCGAACATTGCTGCAGCGAAGGCCAGCAGCTGGGCGCCGAACGCACCCATCTTCGGGTCTTCCGGGCGGAAGTAGCGGGCGCAGTAGAACAGGACCAGTGAACCGACACCGAGGATGAGGATGGACAGGTCCGCTGACAGGGCGTCCATGCGGAAGGCCAGTTCCACGCGCAGGTCGGGAATCCAGGGGATGACTACTGACGGCGGGGCATTCGGGGCGCCCGACGAAAGGGTTTGGTCCGCACCGGTGTACCGGGGGAACGTGGCCATGAGCCAGATGAAAGCCCCTGCGGGTACTGCGGCCAGAATGTAGAAGGCTGACCTGCCAATCCGGCGGAAGAATAACGGCGCTACTAATGCCACCGTGAATAAGACGGTGAGCACAACAAGCACGTAGGTCTCCGGGTTCTCTTAGGTATACAGGTCAGAACTCAGCTTCAGTTATCAACGTTGTGGGCAAAGAGCTTGGTCCATTCTACCCTTGGCCTACGCCGCGGCCACATTCGCCGGTGTGCCGGACTGGGCGTTTCGCCGCGCCTGTTCACTCTCTGGTCGCACGCTGCGGCTAGCATCTGGACCATGACATCGATCACATACACAACACCCGGGCACCCGGGGCCCCCCGCCGCTATCCGGAAGCGGGAAGTTTGGGCGTGGGCTTCCTGGGACTGGGGGGCGGCAGCTTTCAATGCCGTGATGACGACATTCGTCTTTACCGTGTATCTCACTTCGGCGCCGTTCGGCGGCGAGGCGCGGGCGTCCGCGGTGCTGGGCGCCGCCCTCGCGGTTGCCGGCGTCCTGGTGGCTGTCCTGGCCCCGGTCACCGGCCAGCGTTCGGATGCCGGCGGCCGGCGAAGGCTGTGGCTGGGCGTCAACACGCTTGCTGTCTGCGCCGCCACGGGTCTGTGTTTCTTCGTCTACCCCAGTCCTGACTTCCTGCTGCTGGGAGTGGCCCTGATTGCCCTGGCCAACGTCTTCTTCGAGTTCGCGAACGTGAACTACTACGCGATGCTCAAACAGGTTTCCACGCCGGGAACCGTTGGCAAGATCAGCGGATTCGGCTGGGCGATGGGGTACGTCGGCGGTATCGCCGCCCTCGCAATTGTCCTGGTCGGTTTCATTAATCCGGATGTCGGCTGGTTCGGCGTCACGTCGGATAACGGCCAGAACATCCGTGCGGTTGCACTGTTTTCGGCCGTCTGGTTCCTGGCGTTCTCGCTGCCCATTTTCTTCATGGTCCCGGAGGTCCCGCGGGCGCGTTCGGCCAAGATTGGTTTCTTCGCCTCCTACGGCCTGCTCTTCCGCCGGATCAAAGCGATCTACAAGACCAGCCCGCACACCATCTGGTTCCTGCTCGCCAGCGCCGTGTTCCGTGACGGGCTGGCGGCGGTCTTTACATTCGGCGGCGTCATTGCCGCCGGCACGTTCGGCTGGGAGCTCCCCCAGGTCATTATGTTCGCCATCTTCGGCAATATCGTCGCGGCAGCCGGCGCTTTCGCCGGCGGGTTCCTGGACGACAGGATCGGCCCCAAACCGGTGATCGTTTGGTCCTTGACGGGCCTGATGCTGGCGGGAACGGCCATCGCCGTGCTTGGCCCAGGCGAGAGGACTCTGTTTGGTTTCACGTGGACCGGTGACACAACGTTCTGGATCTTCGGCTTGACCCTGTGCCTGTTTGTCGGGCCGGCCCAGTCGGCTTCCCGGGCCTTCCTCGCGCGCCTGGCACCGGACGGCGAGGAAGGCGAACTGTTCGGCCTGTACGCCACCACCGGCCGGGCCGTGAGCTTCTTGGCGCCGTCGCTCTTCGCCCTGTTCATCACTATCTTCGGGGCGCAGCGCTATGGAATTATCGGCATCCTGCTCGTCCTGGCGCTGGGCCTGCTGGCACTGCTGCCGGTCCGGGCCCCAGGCAAGACTCCCCGGGCCGTGGTCCCGGAAATCTAGCGCTACTCGAGCTGGGAGGCCCATTGCCGCACGATGTCGGTAAAGTCCTCCAGCGCGGCCTCGGCTGCTGCCTTGGTTGGGAAGGTCACCACGCCCCGGTTCCGTCCCGACCACCGGAGCAGCTTATGCGGGTCAGTAATGGTGATTTCACGGTGCCCGGGCTTGGGTTTGGCACCGGTGTGCAGCACCACCTGGAGGGTGTCCGGCCGGGACAGGTTGAAGGTGGCAAAGTCGTCGCGCAGGGCAAAGTTCGGCGCATGCCACTTGATGTTCTCGCGGATCTGCGGATCCACAGAGAGTATGGCCGTTCGAAGGCTCCGTACAGCCGATGCCATCGGGTGGTCCAGGGAAGCCAGATAGTCCTTTAGCCCAGCTTGTTCTGCAGGTTCCATGCGCACAACATGGCATCAAGGCGCACCCCTGTCCACCGTGATTCGCAAACCGCCGGACACACGCTCCCGGGGCGGCGGAACGGCGCCGAGCGGCTAGATGCTGGTGCGGTGGAAGTTCAGGTGGCTGCGCGACGCCGTCGGGCCCCGCTGGCCCTGGTACCGGTTGCCGTAGGCACCGCTGCCGTAGGCGAACTCCGCGGGCGAGCTGAGCTTGAAGAAGCACAGCTGGCCGATCTTCGAGCCCGGCCAGAGCTTAATCGGCAGGGTCGCCATGTTGGAGAGCTCCAGCGTCACATGCCCGGAGAACCCGGGGTCGATGAATCCCGCAGTGGAGTGGGTCAGCAGGCCCAGCCTGCCGAGGGAAGACTTGCCCTCCAGGCGGGCCGCAACGTCGTCGGGCAGCGTGACGCTTTCATAGGTGGATCCCAGCACGAACTCGCCCGGATGCAGGATAAAGGGCTCATCCGGGGCCACTTCCACCAGACGGGTCAGGTCCGGCTGGTCCAGGGAAGGGTCGATGTGCGCGTACTTGTGGTTATCGAAGAGCCGGAAATACCGGTCAATCCTGACATCGACGCTGGAGGGCTGGACCATGCCGGGGTCATAGGGATCCAGGACGATGCGCTCGTCAGCAATTTCGGCTCGAATGTCGCGGTCAGATATAAGCACCCTCTAAAAATAGCGCATCCTCACCCCCGCCCGATTTCCGTCCGGACCGCGTAAAGCTCTGGAAAAAACGTCAGGTCCAGGGCGCTGCGCAGGAAGCCGGCGCCGGAGGACCCTCCGGTGCCGCGCTTCATGCCGATCGTGCGCTGGACGGTGAGCAGGTGCCGGAACCGCCAGAGCTGGAAGTTGTCCTCCAGATCCACCAGTTCCTCGCAGGCTTCATAAATGTCCCAGTTAGCCGCGGGCTCTTCATACACCTCACGGAATACATGCATAAGGGACTCATCAAAAACGTGCGCCTGGGTGACATCGCGGTCCAGCAGCTCCGCTCCTACGGCGTACCCCCGGCGGTGCAGCGCCCGGATGAACTCGTCATAGATGCTGCTCTGGTTCAGCAGCTCGGCCAGCAGGTCCTGCGCCTGCGGATCGGCTGCGAAGACGTCCAGCATGGCCGCGTTCTTGTTGCCCAGCAGGAACTCGACCGCCCGGTACTGGTAGGACTGGAACCCGGAGGATGCCCCCAGATCGCCGCGGAACTCCGCGTATTCGGACGGCGTCAGCGTCGCCAGCACCGACCACTGTTCGGTCAGCGAGCGCTGGATGTGCTTGATCCGGGCGATGCCCTTCATCGCAGCGCGCAGGTCATCGCCCATCAGCCGTGTGCGGACCCCGCGCAGTTCATGCAGCACCAGTTTCAGCCACAGCTCGGAGGTCTGGTGCTGGATGATGAAGAGCATTTCATCGTGGTGCTCCGGCCGGCTGACCGGGTGCTGGGCGGAGAGCAGCTCATCGAGTCCCAGATAAGAGCCGTAGCTCATCTTCCGGGTGAAGTCCCGCTCGATTCCCGGCTCCAGGCCGCGGGTATTTTTGTCTACGCTCATCGCTGCTCCGTCTGCTGTGTCAGCGGCTGCCTGCTGGGGCTGCCCGGGCGCTCCACCCCGGCTTCGCTGACTTTAGGGTAGCGGCCGCCTTTGTATACCGCTTCTTCGCCGCGGCGGGGCTGTGGAAGACTGGCCGTTTATGCATCCGATCCTTCCAAGGAGCCCTCATGGAGAACGAAACCGGCAGCACCCCAGACGCAGCGGAGAGCGCAGAAGCCCCGGCGAACTCACCGGTTCCGGCTACTGCCCTTGAACAGGCCATCACGGAGGGCCAGGCGGGGACCATCAGCAACCAGGACGTCATTGCGGCGATCTGGAATTCCGAGCTCCTCAGCGTCGGGCGCCTGACGGTCGAAGACGATCCGGCCAGTTTCCAGGCCCTGGTGTTGAAATCCCCCGAAGGCGCAGCCCCGGTGGCGGCAACCTTTACTGACGCGCAGCGGATCCCGCAGCGCATCCGCGATACTGCACCGATCATGGTGAAGGCGTCCGGGGAAGCCACCCTGCGCAGCATCGCACCCGGCTACGGGCTTGCCATCAACCCGGGCAATTCGCTTGGCCTGGAGCTGGGGCCGGAAGGCGTCGCCGCCGTCGTCGCCGCTTTTAGCGGTGCTGCCGGGGACACGGAGCCGGGAACCCCCGCTGAATAACACGGCAGCAGGCTAAAACCGGGGATTGCGGGTCCGCTTGGTTGCCTTACGGATAAGGGAAGCCGTTTTTGCCGGTGGCAGCCTTGCGGTGGGGGTGGCGGCGTCTACTCTGGGGAATCTCACTACAGATGGAGGGCTGTAACGTGACCTGCTCAACGATTTCCCCGAGAAGAAAGTCCCCGGACACCTGCTCGATTGTCCCGCCGTATCTGTTGGCCCGCATCGCCGAGCGTCCCGACCGAGTGGCGGCTGCGGCGGAAGCGGCCCGGCGGACCCTGTTGGAGCTCGGCACCGATTCCACAGCCCGGCGGCGGCACCGTGCTGCGCCTGCCCCGGGCTCGGGCACCGCCTTCACGCCAAAGCTGCGCCGCACCGTTTTCGACGCCGGGCAGAAGCAGGAGCTTCCAGGGCTTCCGGTCCGGATGGAAGGCGCACCGCCCACCTCTGATCCTGCCGTTGATGAAACCTACGACGGGCTGGGAGCGACCTACGCGCTGTTCAACGATGCCTACGGCCGCTCCTCCGTCGACGGTGCGGGCCAGCCGCTGCTTGCGACTGTCCACTACGGACGCGATTATGACAACGCCTTCTGGAACGGCACCCAGATGGTCCTGGGCGACGGCGACGGCGAGGTCTTCCAGCGCTTCAGCAAGTCGCTGACTGTCATTGGGCATGAACTGGCCCACGGCGTCATCCAGAACACCGCCCGGCTGGTCTACCAGGGCCAGGCCGGCGCGCTGAACGAATCGGTCTCCGATGTCTTCGGCGCGCTGGTGGAGCAGAAGCTGCTGGGCCAGAGCGTCACGGAAGCGTCCTGGCTCATCGGCGAGGGGCTGTTCACCCCCGAAGTCAGCGGGCGGGGGCTCCGTTCCCTTTCCGCTCCCGGCACCGCTTACGACGACGATGTGCTGGGTAAGGACCCGCAGCCTGCGGATATGTCCGGTTACGTTGAAACCAGCTCCGATAACGGCGGGGTGCACCTCAACTCTGGAATCCCGAACCACGCGTTTTACCTGACGGCTTCCCGGCTCGGCGGTTTCGCCTGGGAGCGCGCGGGACAAATCTGGTACGACACGATTACCGAACCGAATTTCCCGCTGGATGCCACCTTTGCGGTCTTCGCGGCGGCCACCATGACGGCAGCGGAAAAACGCTACGGGGCCGGAGGGGAAGAAAGTTCTGCTGTGCAGGCGGCCTGGCTAGAGGTTAATGTCATGGTATGAAACTGGTTGTGGTGCGCAGCGGCGGGATTGCCGGGATGCGGCGCAAATGGAGCAGCGAGGTGAGTTCCCAGGAAGCCGAGGAACGCTGGCTTCCCCTGCTTCAGGACCCGCCGTCAGCCGATCCCCCAGCGGGCGTGCCCGACCGCTTCACCTACGAAATCTGGGTGGGCCAGAACGCCGTCACCATTCCGGAGGCCTCTTTGAAGGGCGGCTGGCGGGAGCTGGTGGACCGCGCCCGCCAGGGCAGCGGCGAAGCGCGGCACGCCTGATCCGGTTTTGTCCGCCCGTTACACCCGGTTGTGCTGGTGGTGCTGAAGGCATGTAAAGTGGTTTCCTGTGCCGCTGCTTCAGTGGCCACGCGGGCGTAGCTCAATGGTAGAGCGCTAGCTTCCCAAGCTCGATACGCGGGTTCGATTCCCGTCGCCCGCTCCATTTTCCTCACATTCCCCCCTCTGGGGACCTCCGGCGGGCGTACACTTGTTCACGCCATGAACCGCAAAATGTTTAAGTCCAAGATCCACCGCGCCACCGTCACACACTCGAATCTCCATTACGTCGGCTCCGTGACCGTCGACCTGGATCTGCTCGATGCCGCAGATATCCTTCCCGGCGAACTCGTCTCGATCGTCGATGTGGACAACGGCGCACGGCTTGAGACTTACACCATTGCAGGCGAGCGCGGTTCAGGGGTGATCGGCATCAACGGTGCTGCCGCCCATATGGTGAACATCGGAGACACCGTCATCCTGATCACCTATGCCGATATGTCCACCGAAGAAGCACGGGCATTCGTCCCGACCGTGGTGCATGTCGACGCTGACAACCGCATTCTCTCCCTCGGCTCAGATCCCGCCGAAGCCCTCACCCCCGGGACCGAACGCCCGCCGCTGGCCGTTTCCGCCAGCTGACACCGCGTTTCCACCGTCCCGAATACAAATCCCCCACTTTCCCGGCACCACCCCGGCACAGGCCCCTGACATGACACCGTCTGCCGCTCCCACCTGAGGTTTCACCGTTTCCGATGTGAACTGTGGCGCAATAGTGCATTAGGGCATAGGGTCGGTCGAAAGGTTGCTTAGGATCGCTTCCTTTCGCGGAAAATCACTCAGTCCGTGCCTACGACGAGGTGGAGGCATGCACCAATGCCACAAGACGAAACACATCACGGCAGACCCTGGATGAGGAAGTCTGCAGCCGCGGGGTTCGCCCTCGCCGTCGGTGCCACCCTGTTGGCCGGCTGCAGCTCCGATGCCGGTGCGGCGCCCACGCTGACCTGGTACATCAACCCCGACGACGGCGGGCAGGCTGAGCTCGCGAAACGCTGCTCCGACGCTTCCGACGGTGCCTACACCATCGAAACCTCCCTGCTCCCCAACGACGCCGCTTCGCAGCGCGAACAGCTCGCCCGGAGGCTGGCGGCAGGCGACACAACCATGGACATCATGAGCCTGGACCCGCCGAACGTACCGGAATACGCGGAGCCGGGCTATCTGGCGCCGATCCCGGATGAGGTCCGCGAACGGACCACTCAGAACGTGGTGGAGGGCGCGCTGACCGGCGCTACCTGGAAGGACGAAATCGTGGCGGTGCCTTTCTGGGCCAACACGCAGATCCTCTGGTACCGCAAGTCGGTTGCCGAAGCCGCCGGACTGGACATGACCCAGCCGGTGACCTGGGACCAGCTCATCGAAGCCGTGCGGGAACAAGACAAGTACCTCAGCGTGCAGGGCGCCCGGGCAGAATCGATGACGGTCTGGGTGAATGCCCTGATCGAGTCGGCAGGCGGACAGATCGTGGAGAACGCGGATGCTCCCGCAGACGAAATCGAGCTGGGCATCGATACGGAAGCAGGCACCAAGGCTGCCCAGATCGTCTCCACCATCGGCAAGGATGGGCTGGGCGGGCCCGGCCTGCCCACCCAGACAGAGAACTTCTCCATGACCCAGTTCCAGGGAGAGAAGGGTGCGTTTATGGTGAACTACCCCTTCGTCTGGCCGGCAACCAATGCGGCCGTTGAGGAGGGCGCGCTCCCGCAGTCCCTCGTCGACGACATTGGCTGGGCGCTCTACCCGCGGGTCAATGAGGGCGAGGACACCGCTCCCCCGCTGGGCGGCATCGACCTCGCAGTCGGCGCGAAGAGCAAGCATCCGGACCTCGCCTTTGACGCGATCGAGTGCATTGTGAGCCCCGAAAACCAGGCCTACTACTTCCAGACCAACGGCAACCCGCCGTCGAACACCGAGGCGTACAACGATCCCACGGCGCTCGAAACCTTCCCAATGGCCGGCACCATCCAGGAATCGCTGCAGCTGGCCAAACCCCGGCCGCAGACGCCGTACTACAACGAAATTTCCACCGGCATCCAGCAGACATGGACACCGCCGTCGGACGTTAACCCGGACAGCACGCCGGCCACCAGCCAGGAGTTCATTCTTGCGGTCCTGAAGGGAGAGAGGCTGCTATGAGTACCTCCGTTGAGACCCGTCCTGCCGCCGGCGGCGGCAATCCGAAGCAACGCAAACCCCGGCTCAGCGACCGCGCACGCAGCGAACGCCGGCTCGGGCTCTGGCTGGCGGGGCCCGCCTTCGTGATCATGCTCGCGGTCACTGCCTACCCGATCCTGCTCGCCTTCTATGACTCGCTGTTCAAGTACCGGCTCACGGCGCCGGACGACCGGTCATTCGTGTTTTTCGGCAACTACATCACCGTCCTGACCGACACAGTGTTCTGGCGGGACCTCGGCGTCACGCTGCTGATCACCGTGGTAACGGTGGTGATCGAGCTGGTTCTTGGCTTCATCCTGGCCATGATCATGAACAGTGCGCTCAAGTCCATCCGCGGCTGGCTCCGGACCGCCATCCTGGTGCCTTACGGCATCATCACGGTGGTCTCGGCCTTCGCCTGGTTCTACGCCTTCGACATCAACTCCGGCTACGTCAACTCCTGGTTCGACTGGGTGCCGGGCATCAGCCCGGACCTGAACTGGTTCGCGAACTTCGGCACCTCGATCTCCGTGATCATGGCGTCCGAAATCTGGAAGACCACTCCGTTCATCTCACTGCTGCTGCTGGCAGGGCTGGCGCAGGTCCCGGGTGAGCTGACGGAAGCGGCAGAGGTCGACGGCGCCACCTGGTGGCAGCGCTTCAGCCGGGTGATCGTGCCGAACATGAAGGCCGCGATCATGGTGGCGGTGCTGTTCCGGGCACTGGATGCGTTCCGCATCTTCGACAACGTCTACATCATGACCAAGGGCGCCTACGGCACAGAGACACTGTCCCTGCTGGCCTACCGCACCTCCATCACCAGGCTGGAGATCGGCATGGGGTCCGCCATCTCCGTCCTGCTGTTCCTGTGCGTCATCATCATCTGCTTCATTGCGATCAAACTCTTCAAGGTGGACCTGACCGGCGCACGAGGGGGCAACTAAATGAAATCGTCACCGATCCGCAGACGCCTCACCTGGACGATCATTTCCATTCTGGTGGTTGTGTACGCACTGTTCCCGGTCGCTTCCATCTTCGCGACTTCCTTCAAGCTCCCCAGCGACCTCACCTCCGGCACGTTCCTGCCGAGCACCTGGTCCACGGTCAACTATGAGCAGATCCTGGTCGGCGACGCCCAGGAGCTGTTCCTCTCGGCGCTGCGGAACTCCATCGGCATCTCCCTGATCGCCACCGTAATCGCCGTTGTGCTGGCCACCTTGTGTGCGTACGCCATCGCCCGGCTGGACTTCCCCGGCAAGCGGCTGGTCCTGACCACGGCGCTGGGCGTCTCGATCTTCCCGGTGATCTCTATCGTGACCCCGTTGTTCAACCTGTGGCGGAACATCGGCCTCTATGACACCTGGCTCGGGCTGATCATTCCGTACCTGTCCCTGACGCTGCCGATCTCCATCTGGACCCTGGCCGCGTTCTTCCGGCAGATTCCCTGGGAACTTGAGCAGGCCGCCCAGGTGGACGGCGCCACCACCTGGCAGGCGTTCCGCAAGGCCATCATCCCGCTGGCCGCCCCCGGAGTCTTTACCACCGCCATCATCGCGTTCTTCATCGCCTGGAACGACTTTGTCTATGGCATATCGCTGACATCGACCTCCGCGGCGCGGCCCGTTCCGGCGGCGCTGGCGTTCTTCACCGGGGCATCCCAGTTTGAGCAGCCCACCGGAGCTATTTCCGCGGCCGCGATCATTGTGACCATCCCGGTCGTTGTACTGGTGCTGCTGTTCCAGCGGCAGATTGTGTCCGGACTAACCCAGGGCGCCGTCAAGGGCTAGCCCCGGACGCACGGCAAAAAGAAAAGGAGCCACGAGCATGGCATCAATTACGCTCAAGAACCTCGTCAAGAAGTACGGCGACGGTTTCCCGGCCGTCAACGACGTCAGCCTGGATATTGCCGACGGCGAGTTCATCATCCTCGTCGGCCCGTCGGGCTGCGGCAAGTCGACCCTGCTGCGGATGATCGTCGGTCTGGAGGACATCACCTCCGGTGAACTACTGATCAACGGGGAACGCGTGAATGACAAGGCGCCCCGTGACCGCAACCTCGCCATGGTGTTCCAGAACTATGCCCTGTACCCTCACCTGACCGTGTTTGAGAACATCGCCTTCCCGCTGCGGCTGAACAAGGGCAAATACTCCGACGACGAGGTGCGCCGGCTCGTCCGTGAGGCCGCTGACACCTTGGAACTGACTGAGCACCTCGACCGGAAACCAGGCAACCTGTCCGGCGGCCAGCGGCAGCGCGTTGCCATGGGCCGGGCCATCGTCCGGCAGGCCGATGCCTTCCTGTTCGATGAGCCGCTGTCCAACCTGGATGCCAAACTGCGCGGGCAGATGCGGTCGGAAATTTCCCAGATGCAGCGCCGGCTCGGGGTCACCAGTGTGTACGTCACACACGACCAGACCGAAGCCATGACCCTGGGCGACCGCGTCGCCGTGCTGAAAAAGGGCATCCTCCAGCAGGTCGCTTCCCCGCGGGAACTCTACGAACAGCCGGCCAACCTCTTCGTGGCAGGATTCATCGGCTCCCCGTCCATGAACTTCCTGCCCGCAACGTTCAAGGACGGCAACATCCTCGAAACCTCCGTCGGCGACATCACGATTCCCGCCGACAAGGCTGCCAAGGCTGCCGGCAAAAAAGTGGTGCTGGTGGGTATCCGCCCCGAGTTCTTCGAAGATGCGTCCCTGGTCGAGGCCGACAAGAAGGCCCACGGCTCCACGTTCAAGGCGCACATCACGCACACGGAGTGGCTGGGCAATGAACAGTACGGCTACATCCATTTCGACCCCACACCCGAGGTACGTGAGCTCCTGAACGACCTCGCCCGGGACATGGATGCCGAGGAGCTGCGCCCGCAGGTGGTGGTGACGCTCGACGCCGCCAGCAGGGTGCGCGGCGGACGCGAAGCCGAGCTGTGGCTCGACACCCGCAAGCTGCACCTCTTCGACCCCGAAACCGGAGAGAACCTGACTCTGGACCCGGAGGCGGGTGCCGAGCTGACGGAGGAGGCAAACGTCCGGCGCGCCGAGGAAATTGCCATGGCCAAGGAAGAGCTCAAGAAGGCGGAAGCCACCCCGGCCGATTCCTAGGCCGATTCCTAGGCCGGAGGCCGACGGGTTGGGTGGGACACCCATGCAGGGAGGTAACCGGCGCCGCCGGCAGGCGGCCGCTGGGCCGGCGGCGCTTCAGCGTGACTCGATCGCAGCGTGCCACGGCTCGCGGCTGGCCGGACCGGCCCTGCATGCGCTGGCAGGTAACGTTAGAGCGTGCAGGGAACATCACCGGTAATTAAGGCAGTCACCATCTGGCTCACTGCCCTCATGCTCACCATCGCGGCCGCCGTCGTCGTCATTTGGCTCGTTAATGCCAAGGTGTACGGCCCGGGCAAGCAGGTAGAGAACTATCTGCAGGCTCTTCAGGACGGCAATGGCGCGCAGGCCCTCGGCCTGTTGAACGCCGAGATTCCTGACGCGAACGCGGCCCTGCTGGACGGCGACGCACTGCGGTCCTCCACCGCCGGGCTCGAGGTCCTGGGGATCGAGGAAAACGAGACGTCCGTGGATGACCGTTCCGACGTGGTGGTGCGCTACCGGTTGGACGACGCCGAGGAACAGTCAACTTTCCAGCTGGAGAAGACGGGCACCCGTTGGATGTTCTTTGACCAGTGGACTTTCCGGCCCGTGACCCTCCCCAACGTCCGGGTCAGCGCCGCCAACCAGAACGAGGCGGTACTCAACGGCGCGCGCGTGGCCTTGCCGGAGGGCAGCAATACCTTCGCCGCGTTCTACCCGTCCCGGATCGCGGCGTCCTACACCAGCGGCTACTTTGAAGCGCCCGAACAAACCGGTGTGCTGGCTGATCCGTCGGGTTCGCTGGACCTGGCCCTTCGCAGCCAGGCCACGCCCGCGTTGGTCGAGGCCGTCGACGCGAGAGTCCACGAATTCCTGGACAACTGTGCCGGTGAGCAGAACCGGCTGGCCCCAGCGGGCTGCCCGTTCTACCACCTAACTGATAATCGGGTGGAACCCCCCATCACCTGGGAAATCACGAACTATCCCACAGTGGAGATTTCCCCCGCCGACGGCCATTGGGTTCTCGCCCCGCTGGAAGGGACAGCAAAGGTCACCGCCACCCAGACAGACCTGTTCTCCGGCGTGCAGAGCCCGCTCGTGGAGGAGAAGGAATTCTCCTTCGGTGCCCGCCTGTCCGTGAGCGGCGAGAACATCAGCCTCACCGCCGTCGTCGACTAGCCCCTACGGTCGACTAGCCCCTACGGGGGTCCGGTCCCGAGCGGGAGAAGGTTCCGTAGCCGCTTGCACCGGAGGACATGCCATGGCCGGTCAGCCAGCGGTACTGGAACAACCCGGATGGCCGGATTCCGCTGCGGCCGGAGTCAGGCCCTCGGGGCCAGGGCTGCGGCCAGGGAATCCAGTGCACCGGGAACCAGGGAGTAGTAGGCCCAGACTCCGCGCTTTTCCCGGTTGAGCAGACCCGCCTCCACCAGGATCTTCAGGTGGTGCGAGACGGTGGGCTGGCTCAGCTTCAACGGCTCGGGAAGGTCGCAGACGCAGGTTTCAGCTGCGGCGCTGGTAGAGACGATGGAGAGGATGCGCAGGCGGTTCGGGTCCGCCAGCGCCTTGAAGCGGGCGGCGAGGGCTTCGGCCTCCCCAACCTGCAGGGCTTCCTGCCCGTGGGCGGGGACGCAGCATGGGATTTCGGTTTCGCTGAGGGAATCCACGGAAGTGCGCTCACTTGGTGATGTGGCGGCCGGTGCAGGCATCTGCCAGCCCTCGCTTTCATTCGGCCCCGAACCGGGAGATTGACAAACATCGATGCATCCAAGCATAGTCGGTACATCGAGGTTCGTCGATGTCCCGTCTTTGGAGAAGATTTCCCGTGACCCATGCTGCCGCTCCCGCAGACACGGCGCACATCACCGCCAAGCTATCCACTTTGGACCGGTATCTTGCCGTCTGGATCCTGGCGGCCATGGCCCTCGGGCTCGGATTGGGCCGGCTCATCCCGGGACTGGGCCAGGCGCTGGATTCCATCAAGGTCGCCGGAGTGTCCCTACCCATCGCACTTGGCCTGCTGGTGATGATGTATCCGGTACTCGCGAAGGTCCGCTACAACGAAACGCGGCACGTTATCAGCGACAAGAAGCTGATGGTCACCTCTCTGGTGATCAATTGGGTTCTCGCACCCGCGTTTATGTTCGTCCTCGCCTGGATCTTCCTGGCCGATCTGCCCGAATACCGAACCGGGCTGATTATCGTCGGCCTGGCCCGCTGCATTGCCATGGTCTTCATCTGGAATGACCTGGCCTGTGGCGACCGCGAGGCCGCGGCCGTGCTGGTCGCGATCAACTCCGTCTTCCAGGTCTTCGCCTTCGGCGCCCTGGGCTGGTTCTACCTCCAGGTGCTGCCGGGCTGGCTTGGCCTACCCACCACCAGCGCCGAATTCTCCATCTGGTCGATCACTCTCTCGGTGCTGGTGTTCCTCGGCATCCCGCTCATCGCAGGGTTCCTCACCCGGACCTTCGGCGAAAAGGCCAAGGGCCGCGACTGGTATGAGAACAAGTTCCTGCCGAAGATCGGCCCCTGGGCACTCTACGGGCTGCTGTTCACCATCGTGGTCCTGTTCGCCCTGCAGGGCGACGCCATCATCGCCAAACCGCTGGACGTCGCACGCATCGCCCTGCCGCTGCTGGTCTACTTCATCGTGGTCTTCGGCGCATCCATGCTCATCGGCCGGGCCCTGGGCCTGGGCTACGCCCGCACCACCACCCTGGCCTTCACCGCCGCGGGCAACAACTTCGAACTGGCCATCGCCGTTGCTATCGCCACCTTCGGCGTCACCAGCGGCCAGGCGCTGGCCGGCGTCGTCGGCCCCCTCATCGAGGTCCCCGTCCTGGTCGCCCTGGTCTACGCCGCACTCTGGTCCCGCAAATTCTTTACCACCAACACCACACAGAAGGCCACCATGAACACCACCAGCAGGCCCTCCGTCCTGTTCGTCTGCGTCCACAACGCCGGCCGCTCCCAAATGGCAGCTGCCTTCCTGAGCAACCTCTCCGCAGGGCAGATCGAGGTCCGCTCGGCAGGATCCGCACCGGCGGACACTGTGAACCCTGCGGCCGTCGCCGCGATGGGCGAGGTGGGCATAGATATTTCCGCTGAGGTCCCCAAGATCCTTGCCACCGAGGCGGTCAGGGAATCCGATGTGGTCATCACCATGGGCTGTGGAGACGCTTGCCCGATCTTCCCGGGCAAGCGCTACGAGGACTGGAAGCTCGATGACCCCGCGGGCCAGAGCGTCGAGGCGGTGCGCCCGATCCGCGACGAAATCCGTGCCCGCATCGAGGCCCTCATCTCCGAACTGCTGCCCGCAACCAAGTAACACCAAAGGAGTACAAGAGTATGAACCAGACGCACCCCGTCATCATCATTGGCGCCGGACCCATCGGCCTGGCCGCCGCGGCGCACCTGATCGAACGCAACCAGGACGTCCGCATCCTTGAAGCCGGACCCGCCGCCGGGGCTGCCATGCAGGCCTGGGGCCACATCAAGCTCTTCTCCACCTGGCGCTACAACATCGATACCGCCGCCCGCAGGCTGCTGGAAACCCCCTCCGAGAACTACGCCGGAGACTGGGAAGCGCCGCGGGAAACCCGCCTGCCTTCCGGCGCGGACATGGTCACCGAATATCTGGAGCCGCTGGCTGCCCATCCTGCCTTGGCACCTCATATCAGCTACGGTCACCGCGTCACCAGCGTCACGCGGGTCCAGCCCGAGGGCAAGGGCGTAGACAAAACCCGTTCACAGGGCCGCGAGGATGCCCTGTTCCTCGTCCGCTCAGAGTCCGATTCGGGAACCACGGATCTGCTGGCCCGGGCCGTCATTGATGCCTCCGGAACCTGGAATACCCCCAATCCGGTGGGACGTTCGGGCATCGAGGCCATCGGCGAAGCCACTGCCCGGGAGCTGGGTTTCATCACCTCACCCCTGCCCGATCCCCTGGGCACGGACAAGGAGTCCTTCGCCGGGAAAACCGTCCTCGTCCTGGGCGCCGGCCACTCGGCGGCCAACACGCTGATCAGCCTCGGCCGCCTGCGCCAAGAGCACCCGGACACCCAGATCCTTTGGGGCCTGCGCGGGGCAGCCAACCCGGTCCGCCTCTACGGCGGCGGGGCAGCCGACGAGCTGCCGGCCCGCGGACAGCTGGGCACTTCCCTGCGCCGGCTCGTGGAGAACGGTGACATCAGCATCCTGGAAAACGTGTCCGTCACCGCACTGGAAACGGGCGACCGGCTGACCGTCGTCCTCGCCGATGACCGCAGCCTCGTCGTCGACCTGGTGGTCCCGGCCACGGGCTTCCGGCCGGACCTGCGCATTCTCTCCGAGCTGCGGCTGGACCTGGACCAGGTTGTGGAGGCACCGCGCGAGCTTGGCCCGCTCATCGACCCGGAACTCCACAGCTGCGGCACCGTCAGCGCGCACGGCGAACGGGTCCTGGCGCACCCGGAAACCGATTTCTACATCGTGGGCATGAAGAGCTACGGCCGCGCCCCGACGTTCCTGATGGCCACCGGCTACGAACAGGTCCGCTCCATCGCGGCGTCCTTGGCCGGGGACCGTGCGGCTGCGGATCTGGTCGAACTGGACCTGCCTGAAACCGGTGTGTGTTCTACCGATCTGGGCGGCTCCTGCGATCTGCCGGCAGCGGGCGAACCCTCGAGCTGCGGCACACCGGAACCCGAAGCCGAAACTGAGTCCTGCTGCGGCACACCCGAACCGGTTAAAATCGGTTTCGCTACCGGAACCCTGCATGGTCACGCCGAGCTCCTCTCCGAACAACAGAGCTAGCAGGGCACACGCTGCGAGTTCCGCCCTTTGAACCGGGAACGCAGAAGGCGCCGTTTTCACAGGAAAACGGCGCCTTCTGCGTTCCGGCTGGCAGTTAGTCCAGGCCGCGGAGGTCCAAAATGAGGTCGGTTTCTCCGCCCGGCTGGATCATGACCGGGATACCCCAGTCCTGCTGGTAAAGGTGGCACGCGGCGTGCAGGGGGATCTCTCCCCCGGGCTCACCGTCACACGCCGCCGCGCGGGCAGTGATGTGCAGGACACCTTCGCTGACGGTGTCGGAGAGCACCAGCTCACGGACCAGGCCGACGGCGGTTCCTGCGCCCGAAACCAGCAGTTCCTCCGGCGAGGAGGAGATTTTCAGCTGCGTCGGGTCGCCCCAGCGGTCATCGAGCTTCTGCCCCTTGGGCGCCGAAAAGCGGACGGTCAGGCCGAGCGGTCCGGCTTCGATGGCCGTTTTGGGCCGCTGCGTCTGCCGGGCGCCTTCGTCCACGGATTGCGCTTCCTTCGGGACCGGCACGCGCACCAGCTGGTGCTTGTTCGCTTCCACGACCACCAGCAGCGGCTCTTCAGCCGTTGTGTCGAGCAGGACGCCTGAGGGCTCTGCGAGGCCGCGGGCCAGGGTGGAAACGGAGCGTGTGGCCGGATCGTAGCGCCGCACGGCGCCGTTGTAGGTGTCCGCTACAGCCACCGAACCGTCCGGAAGCACTGCCACACCAAGCGGGTGCTGCAGCCGCGCTTCAGCGGCAGCACCGTCGCGGAAGCCAAAGTCGAACAGCCCGGCGCCGATGGCGGTTTCCACGCGCACGCTTACCCGGTCGCCGGAGGTATCGAAGACCAGTTTCCGCAGGGCAGAGGTTTCCGAGTCAGCCACCCAGATGCTGCCGTCGGCGTCCTGTGCCAGGCCGGAGGACTGCGCGAACCACGCGTCGTCGCCGTCGCCGTCCAGCAGGCCTTCCAGGCCGGTGCCGGCCAGGATGGACAGGGCATCGGTGGTGGGGTCGAAGGCGAAGATCTGGTGCGTGCCGGCCATCGCGATGACGGCCCGGCCCAGGGTGGTGGACCAGAGCACATCCCAGGGTGAGGACAGCGAAGTGTCCAGCGGATCGGAGCCCAGATCGGTGGACGGGGCCACTGCCTGGTTCTCCGCATCGAGGAGGCGCTGGACGCCGTTGCCTGCCACCGTGGTGACGGCACCGGTGGCCAGGTTCACGCCGCGCAGCCGGTGGTTCACTGTGTCCGCGACGATTACGTCGTACTCCAGGGTTTCGGCGACGGCTGCGGGCAGCACCGCCAGGCCCTGCGGTTCGTTGAAGCGGGCGGTCCCGGCGTCGCCGTCGCGCCAGCCCTTGGTGCCGTCGCCGATCACACGGCGGACCGTCGTCAGGTCCGCTTCGAGTTCGACCAGACGGTGGTGCCCGGTGTCCGTCACGAGGAAAGTGCCCTCGGGCAAAGCCACGGCCTTGCCCGGGAAACGCAGGTCTCCGGAGGTCGCCTCGGCCGGAACGTACGGACCGTCGCCGCGGTGCAGGGTGCCCTTGGCTTCGTGCTCGGCAACGAGCTCCATCACCAGGGACTCCAGACCGGATGCGTGCCCCTCTCCGGAGAGGTGCGCGACGATGTAGCCTTCCGGGTCGATCACGACCAGGGTCGGCCAGGCACGGGCCGTGTAGGCCTGCCAGGTCGTAAGTTCCGGGTCGTCCAGCACCGGGTGCTGGATTTCGTAGCGTTCGACGGCGGCTGCGAGGGCAACGGGGTCCGCTTCGTGCTCGAACTTGGGCGAGTGCACACCGACCGTCACCAGGACATCGGAATATTTCGCTTCAAGCGGCCGCAGTTCATCCAGCACATGGAGGCAGTTGATGCAGCAGAACGTCCAGAAGTCCAGGATAACGATCTTCCCGCGGAGGCCCTCCAGGCCCAGCTGCTTGCCGCCCGTGTTGAGCCAGTTGCGGCCTGCAAGCTCGGAGGCTCGGACGCGGTATCCGGCACGCACCGTTTCAGTCATCTATGTTCTCCTTGGTCTGTCCTTGCATCACGTTCGGCCAGCTTGGCGAACATATTGTTGTAAGCCGTCAGGTCCGCGTCGTTATTCCGCTCGGCGGCCCGGTCCTTGCGTTTGGTTTCACGTGCATCCGTCCGCGACCACTGCAGCGCGACGCCGATGGCCACCAGGACGGTCGGTATCTCGCCGACGCCCCACATGATGGATCCGCCCAGCTGCTGGTCTGCCAGGGCGCTCAGGCCCCAGTCCCGCCCCATGTTGCCGAAGTAGGAGGCCTGGATCAGGGACGTCTGGCCCATCACCGCTACGCCGAAGAAGGCGTGGAAGGCCATGGTGGCCAGCAGGATGACCAGCCGCAGGGGGTAAGGCGCACGGGTTGGCAGCGGATCGATCCCGATCATTGTCAGGATGAAGATGTATCCGGTCAGCAGGAAGTGGATCACCATCAGCTCGTGGCCGACGTGCTGCCGCAGCGCAAAGCCGAAAGCTTCGGAGTAGTAGAAAATGATGATGGATCCGGCGAAGTTCACGGCCGCGAAGATCGGGTGCGTGATGAGCTTCGACCAGCGTGAGTGCACGCCGATCAGGATCCATTCGCGCAGTCCCCTGCTGCCGTCCATGCGCGGCGTCAGGGCCTTCAGGGCCAGCGTGACAGGGGCACCGAGGACCAGGAACAGCGGCACCACCATGGTCAGCGCCATGTGGCCGAGCATGTGGGTGCTGAACAGCACCATGCCGTAGACCGTCGGCGCACCGGAGGTTACATAGGTAACGGCAATGAGGCCGACGAACCAGGCGAGGGTCCGGGCGATCGGCCACTTGATCCCGCGGCGGTGCAGCTTGCGCAGTCCCAGGACGTAGGACACAGCAAGGGTCAGCACGATGGCTACCCAGAGCCAGTCGAAACGCCATTCGGTGAGGTAGCGCTCGGGTGTCAGTTCCGGCGGCAGCTCGTAGCCGGTCAGGATGCGGGCAGGTGTGGCGTTCGGCGGAAGCTCCTCCGGGCGCGGTGTCGCGGTGCGGGCCAAGGCCGCCGCGACGCCGGAGACTGCCGCCATGATCAGCAGTTCCACGGCCACAAGCTGCCACAGCACCCGGCGGGCGCTCATACTGGCTGCGCTGTCCGCTGGTACGCCCTTGTTGGCGCCCGCACCGGTAGCCGGGACCGGCAGGCGCGGAATGATCCACCGGCGGTGCAGGAAGCCCAGAACTCCAAGCACGATGGTGGCGGCCAGCTTAAAGAGCACCAGTCCGCCCCAGCGCGAGTCCAGCTGCTCGAGGGACGTGATGCGCAGGGAAGCATTGACGATCCCGGAGAGGGCCACCAACGCAAAACTGAATCCAGCCAGTGCGGAGAAGCGGCGGAGGACAGTGCCGGTGATGTCTCCGAGCTGCTTGGAAATCACGGCCAGGACAATAATCCCGCCCATCCACAGACAAACACCGAGCAGGTGCAGCCCGATCGAGTTGACCGCTGCAGTGTGGTCGTCTCCGCCGGCGGAGTGCCCAACCAGCGCCATGGGCAGCAGGCCGCCAATGGCCAGCGCGGCGGTGAGGGCCAGCCCGGTCAGGGACCGGACGCCGAAGGTGAGGGTGGTGACGACGGCGGCAATGATGCTCACAGCCAGCCACGCGCGGCCGGTGGAGAAGTCAGTGAGGAAGGACGCCAGTCCGTCGGTGTAGGACGGGTCCGCACTCAGGGGCAGTCCGGAGACATCCGAGTAGGTGAACAGCATGACGCCGATGGCGGACAGCGTCCAGACCGCGGCGGCGCCGGAGGCCAGCGCCATGGTCTGGGTGAAGGCGGGGTGCTCCGGCCGGGTCTCCCGCTCACCCCTCCCACGCCGCGGACCGGCGTGTTTGGGCAGGATCACGACGGCGAACACCAGCGACGCGATGACGGTAGCGATTGCACCGTTCTGGATGGCCTTCGCAACGGGTAGGCCCCAGCGGGTCAGCGCCCCTGGATCGGAGAGCGGTGCAGCAGCGGCCGCACCGCTGAAGAGCAGCGCCACCACCAGCGACAGGACCATCAGGCAGATCCCGGCGGCCAGCCAGCCGTTTCTGGCGGGGCTGCCGGGCGCGGTACCGGCGGAACGCCCCGGCAGCGTGTTCTGGGTCTTGACAGTGTTTGGCACGCTATCCATTCTCTACCCCAGGTAAAAATTGGGCCAATTCCTGTCCACGCACTGGGCTAGGCTGCCCCGTTCCGGCTGCCTATTACCCAGCTCAGCCGGTTAAAAGGAAGGGCCGGTGCCATCCGGCACCGGCCCTTCCCAGGACTGCGGGGTACTACTTCTTGGCGACAGCAGCCTTCAGCTTCGAGCCCGCGGTCAGCTTGACGCTGTGGCCGGCCGGAATCTGGATGGTTTCGCCGGTCTGCGGGTTGCGGCCCTGGCGAGCTGCGCGGTCGGTGCGCTCAACAGCAAGCCAGCCCGGGATGGTGATCTTTTCGCCGTTGGCAACGGAGGTTGCGAAGATGTCGAAGACGGCATCGAGCACACCGTTAACGGCGGTCTGGCTGTTGCCGGACTTTTCTGCGACTGCGGCAACAAGTTCACTGCGGTTCATAGCCAATTTATGTCCTCCTGGACTCTGGTGTTTAGCGCGAGCGGTTCACGGATGCGTAACCGCCTCTGTTCGAAAACTTACCAGCTTAGGCACCGAACTTACGCAAAAAACCGCGGGTTTTAGCGGATTTTTCGGGTTTTTTCGGAAAAATGTGCGGGTTATGGAGTTCAGCGGCCGCGGAAGACGCAAAAAGGGCGGCACCCGGGAGGTTGCCGCCCTTTTCAGGCGTGGAAAGCAGTGCTTACCAGCTGGACTTCTTGATGCCGGGCAGTTCGCCGGCGTGAGCCATGTCGCGGAAACGCACGCGGGAGATACCGAACTTCTGGAGGGTACCCCGGGGGCGGCCGTCGATCTGGTCGCGGTTGCGCAGGCGGACCGGCGAAGCGTTGCGGGGCAGCTTCTGCAGGCCGAGGCGTGCAGCTTCCCGTGCTTCATCGGTCGCGTTCGGATCGACCAGGGTCTTCTTCAGCTCGAGGCGCTTCGCAGCGTAGCGCTCAACGACAAGCTTGCGCTGCTCGTTGCGGGCAATCTTTGACTTCTTTGCCATTCTTAGCGCTCCTCACGGAATTCGACGTGCTGGCGGATCTTCGGATCGTACTTCTTCAGGACCATGCGGTCCGGGTCGTTACGACGGTTCTTGCGGGTCACGTAGGTGTACCCGGTACCGGCGGTCGACTTGAGCTTGATGATCGGACGTACGTCCTTGTCCTTTGCCACTAGAGCTTCACACCCTTCGCAAGGAGGTCGGTGACGACTGCGTCAATGCCGCGGACGTCGATCGTCTTGATGCCGCGGGCAGAAACCTGCAGCGTCACGTTACGGCGCAGGGACGGAACCCAGTAGCGCTTCTTCTGAATATTCGGATCGAACCGGCGCTTGTTGCGGCGGTGCGAGTGCGAAATGCTGTGACCAAAGCCGGGAATAGCTCCGGTTACCTGGCAGTAAGCTGCCATGATCTCTCCTCCAGTTGTAGTAAATATGACGGTCCTCAAAAAACAAGCACCAGGGCGATGCCGCCATGGCACCTGCATTAAAGAGCGTCCCGCCACCAGTTTTGACACCGTTATTACTGCGACTTTCCGGAGGTTGACCTGGCGGGGTGAGATCCAGCCGAAGTGCCTCGCCGCGGGGAAGACGGTGAAGTTCAGGCAGCCAAACGGAAATCCGCTGTGACAGCCTTCAATTCTAGGTTTATACGGGCGGCCACGCAAATGCCCTGCTCCGTCCCCGCGAGGGAGCGAACCAGATCATGGGCGTGACTTAACGCCTTCCTATCCTAGACGCCCGGCGCGTTTGAACCAAACCGGAGGACCGGCCCCGGCTACGTGGAGGGCTTCTCCAACGCACCGGCCGCGGTGACCACTGCAATTCCGGTTTCGGGGTCTTCTTCAGCGCCGTCCAGGTCGGTCGCACCGCCGATCACAGCGCCCGAGTCCACGACCATGTTGCGCAGCCGCGCTCCGCTGCTGACGCGCACCCCGTCCAGCAGGACACAGCCGCGCACCTCGGCTCCGGCCTCGACGTCGCAGTCCGGTCCGACGACGCTGCGGCTGACATCACCTTCGATCCTGGAGCCCGGTGCCAGCAGGCTTGTCTCCACCCGGGCCGCTGCTCCGACGAAGGCCGGAAGCCGGCGGGGTGTGGCGGAGAGGATGGGCCAGGCCGGATCGTCGAAGACCATGCCATGCCCGTCCAGCAGGTCCATGTGGGCCTGGTGGTAGCTGGCCGGCGTGCCCATATCCCGCCAGTACCCCTCAAGCCGGTGTTCAACGACCTTTTGAGTCTCGACAAAATGCGGCAGCAGCTGGTCGCCGTAGTCCTCCAGCTGGCCGTCCCGCTCCACGAGCTCGTCCAGACTGCTCAGCAGCGCTTCGGCGTCGTACAGGAAGATCTCCGCGGCGATGAGGTCCGTCTTGGGTTTCTCCGGCTTGTATTCAAAGCCCGTGACGACGCCGTCGCTGGCTTCGACCACACCGTGATCCGATGGGTTGTGGCCAATCCGGTAGGTCACCACGGTCAGGGCAGCTCCGGCCTCGGAGTGGGTGGCGATGACGTCGCGGTAGTCCAACCGGTACAGGTGGTCGGCGCTGAGCACCAGCACAAGGTCCGGATCATATTCGCGGATGTAGTCCACCTGCCGGTACAGGGCGTCGGCGTTGCCCTGTGCGAAGCCTTCACCCTCGGAGCCCTGATAGGGCGGCAGCACCCGCAGGCCGCCGTTGGTCCGGTCCAGGTCCCACGGACGCCCGCTGACCAGGTGGTCATTCAGGGATTTGGGCTCATACTGCTCAACGACCCAGACGTCGCTGAGGCCGGAGTTGTGCAGATTGGAGAGGGGCACATCGATCAGCCGATAGGACCCTCCCACCGGCATGGCAGGCTTGGCCCGGTTGTCGGTCAGGCTGCCGAGCCTGCCGCCGGCACCTCCGGCGAGGATGACGGCCAGTATCCGCGGCTGATGCATTTAGGATCCTTCGGTTGGGTCGGTCTGGCGGGCCATGGCCGGATCAAGCAGGGCAAGGATTTTCGTACCGACCCGGGCCAGGTCCGCAACATCGCGGTCATCCAGGACGTCAAAAACTGCGTGGCGGACGGATTCAACGTGCCCGGGCGCAAGTTGGGTCAGGGCGGCCATTCCCTCCTCCGTGATGGCCGCCGTCGTCACCCGGGCGTCCTTCGGTGACGGGAACCTGCGCATCCAGCCGCGCTGCTCAAGCTTTTTGACCACATGGGACAACCTGGACAGGGAGGCATTGGAACGGAAGGCAAGCTCGCTCATGGCCAGCTGCTTCTCCGGTGACTCCGAGGTCATCGCCAGCACGTGGTAGTCGAAGAGGGTGATCCGGGCCCGCCGGAACAGGTCTGCGTCCAGTGTTCCGGGCAGCCGGGTCGCTACGGCATAGAGGGCCAGCCAGGCCTGCCGCTCCTCCGGGGTGAGCCAGCGGGCGGACGGGGACTGGGGTTCGGTCATGGGCGCTATTCTCTCATGACACTTGATCCTTCAAGGGAATCCCGGCGGGATGGCATCGGCACCCTCCCCGGGCGGGAATAACCCCGAAAGAGCAGTTAGTGGCCTTCCCAGGATTGAAAGGCCACTACCTGCTGTTCCGATGCGAAAGGGTGCGCTAGCGTGCCGGCTCCGGATCGCCCTTCACTGCGGCGTCGGCATCGGCGGTTCCGGCCGTATCGAACGGCAGCGAGTCGACGTCGAGCAGCGGGTTCTCGTCCTGGGTTGCCACCAGTTCATGGGCTTCGGCCTCGGTGGCCACGCTCGGCATGGAGCCGGGCATGGGCCGGTTGGCCGATTCCTTCATGATGCCGACGGCGATCGCACCGATGATGGACGTTGCGATCAGGTAGTAGGCGGGCATCATGTCATCACCGGTGGCCGTGATCAGCCCCTGCATGATCAGCGGTGCGGTGCCGCCGAAGATCGCCACGGCGAAGTTATAGGCGATGCCCATGGCGCCATAGCGGCTGGCCGTGGGGAACAGCGCCGGCAGTGAGGAAGCCAGGTTAGCCACGTAGAAGGTAACCGGGATCGCCAGCAGGGCCAGGCCCAGCAGCGTGGACCAGATGGGGCCCATGCCGATGAACAGGAAGGAGGGAACCGCCAGGACGATCGTGGAGCCCGCGCCCATCCACAGCACCGGACGGCGTCCGATCCGGTCGGAGAGCTTTCCCGTCAGCGGAATACACAGGGCCATGATGACCAGCACGGGGATGGTCAGCAGGGTGCCGTGCACCGGATCGTACCCCTTGGAATCAGTGAGGTAGGACGGCATATAGGAAGTCAGCGCGTAGCCGACGGTGTTGGCGGCGGCCACCAGGGCCATGGCCAGCACGATCGGGCGCCAGTAGGCACGGAAGATCCCAAAAGTTCCCTGTGCGACGGCGTCCTGGTCCGTGGCTTTGCCGGCTGCCGCGGTGTTCTCCTCCTGGGCATCCAGCGTCGCCTGGAACGCCGGGGACTCTTCGATCTTCAGGCGGAAGTAGATGGCGATGGCACCGAGCGGTCCGGCGACCAGGAACGGAATGCGCCAGCCCCAGTCCAGCATGGTTTCCTGGCTCAGGGTCAGCTGGAGGATGGAGACGGTCAGTGCGCCCAGGGCAAAGCCCATGTAGCTGCCCAGGTCCAGGATGCTGGCCAGGAAACCACGGCGCTTGTCCGGAGCATATTCGGTGACAAAGGTGGTGGCACCGGCATACTCGCCGCCGGTGGAGAAACCCTGGATCAGCTTCATGATGATCAGCAGCACCGGCGCTGCCATGCCGATCTGCGCGTACCCGGGCAGGAGGCCGATGATGAAGGTCGAGGCGGCCATCATGATCAGGGTGGCCGCCAGGGTCTTCTGGCGTCCGATGCGGTCGCCGATCCGGCCGAAAATCATCCCGCCAAGCGGACGGGCGATGAAGGTTGCCGCGAAGACACCCAGGCTGAAGAGCAGCTGCGAGGAAGGGTCCGCTTCGGAGAGGAACACGGCACCCATGGTGACGGCCAGATAGCCGTACACACCAATATCGAACCATTCCATGGTGTTGCCGACGACGGTGCCGCCGACGGCTTTCTTCATCATGGAATGGTCAACGACGTTCACGTCGTCCACTTCGAGGCGGCGCTTACGCAGCGGATTCCGCTTGGGCTTGCGCGGCATTCCGGGCGCCGGAGCGCCGGGCGGTGCTGAGCTTTCGTTCGGTGCTTCTTGCTGCATGTTGGCCTTTTCTCTAGAGGTCATCTGCTCGGGACAAAGCATCCATCGGCCCAGGCACAGGCCCGGGAGACCTACAAGTTTAGGAAATTTAGGATCAAACACCGAATCCTAAGGCTGCTTATGACGGAATTTGTGAATTGCGTCCCGTAGTCATTCGGCGTAAACCAAGAGAAATATGACTTTGCTGTGAATTGCGCCACACATTGACGATTGTGGGGCCTTTCCGGCACCTGCGGGCCGGATTCAGCTCTCCGGGAGAAGCTGGACCGGGGAGGGATACCGCGCACTCAGGTTGTCCCCCGAGGAGACGCCGCGGAGCCGCCGTCCGATCCAGGGACCGAGATATTCCCGGGCCCACCGCGCGTCGTGCCGCAGCCGCTGGATCCGGTCCCGGGCAGGCACGGTATCCAGCTCGGGGACGTCCAGCGCATCGGTGGCGCGGAGGACTTCCAGCACCTTCTTCGCGGTAAGGATGTGGCCTGCGGGAGACATGTGCAGGCGGTCGGTGTCCCAGTACCGCTCATCCTGGAGGCCCTTCATGCGCCAGTAGTCGACCAGGACAGCACCGTGTGCATCCGCTGCCTCGCGCACAAGCTCGTTGTAGAGGGCGGTGCGGCCGCGGGTCCTGCCGAAAATCGGAGCCTGGCCGGAGTCAAAGCCGGTGAAGACCAGCACCGCGGCGCCCCCGGAACGCAGGCGCCCAATGGCGCCCTCGTAGGCCTGGACGATCGCATCGATGTCCACCTTCGGCCGCAGGATGTCATTCCCGCCGGCATAGATGGTCACCAGCGTGGGCTCCAGGGCCAGCGCATCCTCGATCTGCTCGTCGATGACCTGGCGCAGCTTCTTCCCCCGGATGGCCAGGTTGGCATATCGCCAGGATGAGTCGGCGAGGCTCAGCTGCTCAGCCACCCTGTCCGCCCATCCCCGGACCCCGTTGGGCCGGGACGGGTCCCAGTCCCCCACTCCTTCGGTAAAGGAATCGCCAAGTGCCACGTATCGGGAGGTGTTAGTCACCCCCAAAGCCTACAAGTTGCCTGAGGGAACCAAGATGTCAGCGGCAGCGGCAGTCTAGACTCGGAGCCGGAACCCACTCCATTAATCGAAGGGCACCATGTCCAGCCAGCCAGAGGCGCAGAGCCTTCCCGCAGATGCCGCCCGCGCCTCCCGCCGCGCCGCCGTCGTCATCAACCCCACAAAGAAAACGGACGTGGACATCCGAGCCTTGGTGGACGCGGCCTGCCGCGAAGAGGGGTGGGCGGAACCGCTGTGGCTGGAAACCGAAAAGGACGATCCCGGCCTCGGCATGGCCCGCCAGGCACTGAAAGAGGGGGTCGACGTCGTTATTGCGGCCGGCGGTGACGGCACCGTGCGGTGCGTGGCCGCCGCGCTCACCGGTACGGACACACCGCTGGGCCTGCTCCCCCTCGGCACCGGGAACCTGCTGGCACGCAACCTCGACGTTCCGGTGGATGATCCCGCCGGAGCCATCCGCACCGCGCTCACGGGTACGGAACGCCGCATCGACGTGGTCCACGTCAAGGTAGACCAAGCTGTGGACAGTGATATCTTCCTGGTCATGGCCGGGCTGGGGTACGACGCCGTGATGATGGGCGATACCAATACCGCGCTCAAGGACAGGGTCGGCTGGCTCGCCTATGTGGATGCAGGGATCAGGAACCTTCCCGGTAAACCGGTCAGGACCATGATTTCCATTGACGGCGGCCCCCCGTTCCAGCGACGCCTTCGCAGCGTGATGGGCGGGAACTGCGGCAAGATCGTCGGCGGCTTGGAAGTCTTTCCCGGCGCGAAGATCGACGACGGGCTGCTGGACATCATGACCATGGCGCCCAAGGGCGGCCTCGGCTGGCTGTCCGTCGTGGCCGGGCTGCTGCGCCGCGGCAAGGGCCGTGGCACAGCAGTGGAGTACTTCCAGTGCAAGAGCGCCGAGATCTGGGCCGACGAGCCGCAGGACTTCGAGATGGACGGTGACCATCTGGGCTCGGCGTCCCATATCTCCATGCGCGTGGACCCGCAGGCGTTGCGGATCCGGATGCCTTACGGCAAGAAGGATCCGGCCATCCTCACCAACCCGGAGCCGTAGCGCCCGGCGCGCGTGGCGCGCCCCGGCTGGGCCGCAGCTGGGC
>NZ_DALZXY010000023.1:9566-41030 GCF_031988865.1 Arthrobacter sp. | reverse complement strand
AATATCCGCCGGCGGGCCGTGCCACGGAGTGCCGTGACCCGGCAGGACCCACGCGGCGTCGAGGTCAGAGATCCGGTCCAGCGACGCCAGCGCCTGTTCCCGGTCCGCGGTGAACGGCGAGAGGGCAGCGCCCGGGCGGCCGGTGAGGACGTTACGGGTGGTCAGCGCATCACCGACGAACACGGCGTCGGCCAGCGGAGAATACACGGCGATACTGCCGGGTGTATGACCGGGCAATCCGATCACCCGCGGGGAACCAGGCAACGTCAGCACGTCACCGTCGGCGGCTTCCAGCGACGCCGCCAGCTTCGGCGTGCGAAAGCCCCGTTTGCGCAGGCCATAGGCAGCGAACCGAAGCGTGGGACCCGGCCGCATCGGCCCGGCCTTGCCGCCGGGTTTCCTGCCACCGCGTGCCTGGGCGGTATCCGCGGCATGCAGGTATACCGGCACGCCGGTCTCGCGCCGCAGCCGCTCCGCGAAGCCAAGGTGGTCGCTGTCGCCGTGGGTGAGGACCAGGCCCTTGATATCGGCCAGGCGCCGCCCGAGGGAGGACAGCTCGGAGAGCAGGTCCTTCCACTGTCCGGGCAATCCGGCGTCGACAACGGTAATCCCCTCCGGCGTGACGATCAGGTAGGCGGCCACGATGTCGTTGCCGATCCGGTGCACGTGTGGTCCGAGGCGCATGCGTTCCTCCGATGGGGGGGGGCTGAAGCCGGTGCCGACAGCCTACAATCAGGCCGACAGATCAAGGGCGGGAACGGTCAACTTCACCGGGTCATCTGCGCTGCTCCTGTAACGGGGTTGACCCGGCTGCCTGCACGGCAAATGCTGGGCCTATGGCTCAGACGGGTTCGGCGGCCGGGAACGGGGAAGAAGCTCCTGCCCCGGAAAAACTCATCGACTGGGCGTTTTTTGTCTTCGGCGGGATCTCCGCCGTGTGGTTTGCCGTGCTGCTGCTGGAAGAGAGCCTGAGCTGGCGCTATATCTGGTTCCTGCTGATCTTCTGGGCAGTACTGGCTTACCTGGTCCTGCCGAGGCTGCACCGCATCCTGACACGCATCTACATCCCGAACTACTTTATGGGACGGTCCCGCACCAGCGACGGCCTTTTCGGGGATCCGGTTAATCTGGCGCTCCTTGGCCCGGAATCACGGCTCCGGGAAGCGCTGGACAAGGCGGGGTGGACCGAGGCGGATCCGGTGGACCTGCGAAGCAGCTGGCACATCATTACCTCCACGGTGCTGCGCCGCAGTTATGACAACGCTCCGGTCAGTCCCCTGTTCCTTTTTGGACGCCAGCAGGACTTCGCTTATCAGCAGGAGGTCGACGGGACGCCCGGCCAGCGCCACCACGTGCGTTTCTGGAAATGCCCGGACGGGTGGAAGCTGCCCGGCGGAATCGCCGTGGAGTGGCTGGCTGCCGCTTCGTATGACCGCTCGGTGGGGGTCTCCTACTTCACACTGCAGGTCACGCACCGGATTGGCGCGGACGTGGACCAGGAACGGGACCATGTGGTGGCCTCACTCAGCGCGGTGTCTCCTGCCGTCACGGTAACGGTGATCAAGGACTTCTCCTCCGGCTACCACTCGCGCAATGGCGGCGGGGATTCCATCGAGACCGACGGCGACCTGCCGATCGTGGACCTGGCAGCGCTTCCTCTGCAGCCCGGGGACAGCACACCGGTGCGTGTTGAGAGCCGGGAACTTCCTCCGGCGCCAACAGTGGTCGGTGCGGCCCTGGTGTTCCTGCGGGTGATTGCGGCCCTGTCGATGGCCGGCCTGCTGTTCAGCGGCTCGGCGGAGCGGACCTGGGTTGCGGATCTGGTGGGAGAGGACGGTCAGGTGCTCGACGACGCCGGCACGTACGTTCCGCTCGCCGTCGTTATCCTGGTTTTCGCCTGTTTCGAAACCGGGCTCGCCCTGCTGATCCTGCGGGGAAGCAACTGGGCCAGGCTTACGGCTATGGCCCTGAGTTCAGGGTCCATCATCCTGCAGGGGGCTTCGTTCCTGGCCGGCGACCCCAGCCACACGCTTCAGGGCGAGCGGCCGGCGTATGCGCTGGATGTCTTGATCCTGCTGGCCCTCTCCAGCGAGCGGGCCAGGCTTTATGCGCACCGAAGGCGTGCCCGGAAACGGGCACGCCTTCGGATTGGCTGCGGTTAGAGCTTGGAAGCGACCAGGCCGGTGAGGTCCACGAGGCGGTTCGAGTAGCCCCATTCGTTGTCGTACCAGCCGACGATCTTGACCTGGTTGCCCATGACCTTGGTCAGGCCGGAGTCAAAGATGCACGACGCCGGGTCCCCGACGATGTCCGAGGACACGATCGGGTCCTCGGTGTAGTTCAGGATGCCGGACCACTGCTCGGTCGCCGCGGCGGCGCGGAACGCTGCGTTGACTTCCTCCACCGTGGTGTCCTTGGCCAGGGTCACGGTGAGGTCTGTTGCCGAGCCTGTGGGCACCGGTACGCGGATGGCGAAGCCGTCCAGCTTGCCCTTCAGCTCCGGGAGGACCAGGGCGATCGCCTTGGCGGCGCCGGTCGAGGTCGGCACCATGTTCAGGGCGGCAGCCCGGGCACGGCGCAGGTCCTTGTGCGGGCCGTCCTGCAGGTTCTGATCCGCGGTGTAGGCGTGCACCGTGGTCATCAGGCCCTTTTCGATGCCGAATTCCTTGTTCAGGACATCCGCCATCGGCGCGAGGCAGTTGGTGGTGCAGGAGGCATTGGAAATGATGTTGTGCTGCGCGTTGTCATAGTCGCCGTCGTTGACGCCCATCACAATGGTGATGTCCTCACCCTTGGCCGGAGCCGAAATGAGCACCTTGCGGGCGCCGGCAGCGATGTGCTTCTTGGCGTCCTCGGCGCTGGTGAAGAAGCCGGTGGACTCGATGACGATGTCCACACCCAGCTCACCCCAGGGCAGGTTCGCGGGATCGCGCTCGGCCAGCACCTTGATGGTCTTCTCCCCCACCACGAGGTTGCCATCATCGACGGAGACCGGCTGGGACAGCCGTCCGGCAACGGAATCGTACTTCAGCAGGTGGGCCAGCTGCTTCGGGTCGCCCAGGTCATTCACGGCAACGACGTCGAAGCCGCTTCCGTTCTGCAGGGCGGCGCGGAGGAAATTGCGGCCAATACGGCCAAAACCATTGATGCCGACGCGGATCGTCACTTGGGCCTCCTCAGGCACTCGACAATAAATCCAGTGTTTATATTTAGGGACTAAATATATGAACTAGTACAATTATGCTGTTACGAACGCCACTCGTCAAAAGGGCACCTTATGGACTCCTCCGCCAGCACCCCGCAGCTCCTGCGCCGCACGAACCTGCGCACCGTACTGGATGTACTGCGCTCGGTCCCGTCCGTCACCGGATCCGACCTGATCGAGGCCACCGGGCTGACCCGCGCCACGGTGATCGCCGTCTGTGACGACCTGATCGCCCGGGGCTGGGCCCGCGAGAGGGAATCGGCCCGCACCGGCGGCCAAAAGGGCCGCCCCGCCCGCCGCTTCGAGTTCAACGAAAACGCCGGGCACGTCCTGGGACTCGACGTCGGCCTTGCCACCGTCCGCGTGCTGGTCGCCGATCTGGCCGGGACAGTAGTGGGCCAAACTGAAGTACGTTTCCCCCGCCACGGCGGCACGCCGGACGAACGGCGGGCGGCCGTCCTGGCCGCAGCGGACGCCGCACTGGCCGACGCCGGGATTCCGGCGTCGTCCGTCCTCTGCGCCGCGATGGGAATCGCCGCGCAGGTGACCGGTCAGGGAGCCATAGCTCCCGGGCAGGAACTGGCTCCGATGTTCGATCTTGGGCTGACGGCTGAGTTCGGACAGACCGGCGGGTGGCCCGTCCTCGTGGAAAACGACGCGAAGCTGGCCGCGCTGGCCGAACGGTGGCGAGGCGCCGGCGTAAACGAGTCCGATCTGGCCGTCATCCTGGCCGGCGAACGCCTGGGGACCGGTGTCATCGAATCCGGCCGACTGATCCACGGCGCCCGTGGCCGGGCCGGAGACATGGGTGGGCTGGAACTGGTCGACGGCGTCGGAAACCAGGATGGTATTGCCAAGCTTGCCCGGCTCTGGGGCAGTGCGGCCCTGGAAGCCGGACACAACGGACGGATCCGTGAACTCGTGGGGCCCGGAACCAACCGAGCCTCGGCCCGTTACGTCTTTGAGGCTGCCGCCGCCGGGGATGCTGTGGCCGCGGAGATCCTGGACCGGATCGCCCGGCGCATGGCCCGGGTGCTCGCCCTTGTTTCCACCTTCTTCGACCCGCGGCTGATTGTGCTTGGCGGCGCCGTGGCTGCTTCCGCCACCGCCCTGCTGCCGGTCATGACCGAGGAGCTGGCACGCTACGTCCCGAACCCGCCGCGCCTCGCCGTCTCCGGGCTGGGCGAGATGCTGGTTCCCACCGGCGCCGTGCGGCTGGCGCTGGACTATGTGGAGGCGCACATGCTCGAGCTCACGCCGCGGCCGGCGCCCTAAGGGACAGCACGGTTCCGCTGTCCTAGACTTTGGCTGCTGCGGAACATCCGGTTCCCGGCGGGCGGGAGCCTCAGCATGGAGAGCCGAACACGCACCGAGCTGCTGCACCAGCGGCTGCACAGCCACGGACTAACGACGCCGGTCAGCCTCACCGGCGGCCCCGCTGGGGTTGTGGACCGGCTGTTCGCCCTGCAGGGACAGGACCTCCCGGGTGCCATATGGTCACTGGGCCTGCGTTCCGGGAGCACCCTCGGCGAAGTGGCCGCGGCGTTCGACGACGGCACATTGGTCCGTAGCTGGCCCTTCCGCGGGACGCTCCACGTCCTGCGGGCCGAGGATGTCCACTGGACCCTGGCCCTGACGTCCGAACGGATCCTGCGCTCGGCCGTCCGGCGGAAGGTGGAACTCGAGCTCGATGCCGGGACCCTGGCGAAGGCCGGAGCGATTGCCGTAGGCGCTCTCTCCGACGGGGGCCGGCTCAGCCGCCGGCAGCTGCTGGGGCTTTTCGAGGCTGACGGCATCCGCACCACCGGGCAGCGCGGCTACCATCTGCTGTGGCATCTGTCAGTTACCGGCATAACCGTCCTGGGGCCGATGGACGGGTCCGAGCAGTTGTTCGTGCTGCTGGATGAGTGGGTTCTCCGGCCCCGACACTTGGACCGGGAAGCATCTCTGGCGGAACTGGTGCGCCGCTATTTGGCCGGCCGGGCCCCCGCCACGGAGGCGGACATTTCCTGGTGGTCAAAGCTGCCCCTGGCGGATATCCGTGCCGGCCTGGCGGCGGCAGCCACGGAACTGGAGGAGGTGCAGTACGGCAGTGTTGCCTACTGGCAGCTGAAGAACGATTCCAGCAGCCTGCCTGCCGCCGCGGATACCGCTTCCCGGACCACCTCTGTTGTCCTGCTTCCGGGATTCGACGAGCACCTGTTGGGCTACACGGACCGCAGCGCTGCCCTGGCCCCGGAGCACGCTCCGCTGACCGTTCCTGGCGGCAACGGCATTTTCAAGCCCACCCTGGTGCTCAATGGGCGCATCGCCGGGCTGTGGTCGAGGAAGTCGTCGGCGAAGAAGACGGTGATCACCCTGCATCCCTTCACGCCGCTTCCTGTTCGGGCCCTGTCCGGGATCCGGCGGGCGGCCAGCGACTACGGCCGGTTCCTTGGTGCGCCGGTGGAGGTTAGCTCCCCCTAGGCCTCAGCTGCCCGGCTGGGGCCCACGGTCCCGCGTCCTGCAAGTCACCTAAATCAACTATTGGTTATGCCGTAAAACACCACTCCGGCTCCGATCATGAAGAGGAAGCCTATCGTTGCAGTTCCGAGGGTCTGCGCCCGCGAAGGTGGATTCTGTTTACGAACGACTACTTGGATTAGTGCTAATAGACCGAATCCAAGCGCGATCAGGACGAGTATCTACTTCGATTCGACGTGGTTCACAAGCGAGGCACGCGGTCTTCTTCGTCACGCAGCTCCCCGATCATCCGGCCTCCAGAGCATCGAGCACCTGAACCTGCCCCTTGACCAGCTTGGTGCGCGCCGCGGCCAGACTGAACCAGCCGGCGTCGTCAATCTCCGGAGCCTCCAGAAAATGGCCTGAACGCGGAGGCCACTCCAACGGGAAGGTGTTGCTGATAATCCGCTCCGGCTGAAAGTCAGCCTCCGCGCAATAGACAGTGACGGTTTTCCGGGAGGACTGCCGGAACTCCCCGAGGAGCACATAGTCCGCCTCCGGGGCCGGACTTCCCATTTCTTCCGCGAATTCCCGCAGCGCCGCCTCATACGGGTCTTCACCAGGAGAGTATTCGCCCTTGGGGATAGACCAGGCGTGGGCATCCTTCCCGGCCCAGAACGGCCCGCCCATGTGCGCGATCCACACCTGGCGCTCCCCCGACGGCGCAAAACGGTAGAGCAGGACTCCCGCACTGGTGATCATGTTCCCCTCCGGATTCGCAGGCCACTTGGATCAGGATAGGGGTGCGGGAGTGCGACTAGGCGCGGGCAGCGACGGCCAGGGCGGTGTCCTCCATGATCAGGTCCCCGTTGATGGCGGCAGCCGTCATCAGCCCGGCGGACGCCGCCCCGATCACCTGGGCCATGGGCGCGGCCAGGTTTCCGGCGGCGTAAACCCCGGGAATGTCCGTGGCGCCCATGGGATTTACCGTGAGGGCCGTGCCGATCGGAGTTTCGCCGGCGAACTGCTCGGTGGGAGTGATCCCCAGGCCGGCCAGATAGTCTGCCCGCGCGCTCAGCCGGCTGAACACCACGACGGCGTCCCTGGCTTCGACTTCCCCGCTGGTCAGCCGGACACCGGTGAGCCGGTCCTGGCCCTCAATCCCCGCAACACCCCCGGGCACTACGCGGATGCCCCGTGCGGCAAGCTGCTCCGCCTGGGCCGCGTCCGGTTCACCGGTGCCGTTGAGGAAGAGTACGACGTCGGCGCTCCACTGCCGCCACATCAGCGCCTGGTGGACGGCGGTTGGCAGGTCGGTGGCCAGAATACCGATCGCCTGGTCCCGGACTTCCCAGCCGTGGCAGTACGGGCAATGCAGCACCCCGGTCCCCCAATGCTCCCTCAGCCCCGGGACCTCGGGGAGGACATCCGTGACGCCTGTGGCGGCCAGGACCCGCCGTGCCCGGACAAGTCCGCCGCCGGTCAGCTCAACGGCAAACAGGCCGCCGTCTTCCCGCGCGATCCCGGCTACGAACCCCTCAGCCACGGCTGCCCCGTAGCTTTCGATTTCGCTCCGTCCGGCAGCATAGAGCTCTGTCGGAGGGGTTCCTTCGCGTCCCAGATAATTGTGGACATGACCGGCGGGTGCGTTCCGCGGATCGCCGCCGTCGATCACCAGGACCGAGCGGCGCGCGCGGGACAGCGCCAGGGCGCCGCTCAGTCCCGCCGCCCCGCCACCGACCACAACGACGTCGTAGGTTTCACCGGCCAGCGCTGGCTGCGCCTGTGCAGCCTGGGTTGTCTCTGTTGCCTGTGGTGCCTGATTGCCAGTTGCATTGTTCATCGTGTTTCGTTCTCCTGCCCGAGCGGCCGTTCACCGCTTCCCTGATTCCAGTCTTGGCACAGACCGCCGGACAGGCAAACTTTTTTGCCGGTATGGCAAGATGCAGTCCATGGACGAAACCTTCCAGGACACACTCAGTGGCGTCGGCGCACGCCTCCGTTCACTGCGCACCGACCGGCAGTTCACACTGGCTGAAGTTTCCGAACACACCGGAATCTCCGTGAGCACGCTGTCCCGGCTGGAGTCGGGCGGCCGCCGCCCCACCTTGGAACTGCTGATGCCGCTTGCCAGGACCTACCGGGTGAGCATCGACGAACTGGTGGGAGCCCCGCCGACCGGAGATCCGCGGGTGCACATGCGCCCGCTCCGGCGGCACGGAGCCACGATCATCCCGCTTACCGAAAAGGCCGGCGGCATCCGGGCCTACAAGTACATCCTGCCGGCCCGGAAGCACGCAGAAACTCCAGAGCCGCGGACCCACGAGGGCTATGAATGGCTCTATGTGCTCAGCGGATCGCTGCGGCTGGTGCTGGGCGCGCAGGAGCTGCTTCTTCAGCCCGGTGAGGCCGCCGAATTCGACACCACGCTGCCGCACTGGATGGGCAGCACCCCTGCAGGAAGCGTGGAGTTCCTGGCCCTCTTTGGGCCGCAGGGCGAGAAAGCGCATCTCCGGGCCCGGCCGGCAGCGAAGCCCGGCCCGGCGGGCGCTTAGCGCGGGATCAGGCGGTGGGCCGGCGCCGCCAGAATGCTGCCATCACTGCGCCGGAGACGTTGTGCCAGACGGAGAAGACGGCCGCGGGAAGGGCTGCTTCGGGCGTGAAGTAGTCCCGTGCCAGGCCGGCGGCCAGTCCGGAGTTCTGCATCCCGACTTCCACGGCCATGGTGCGCCGGGACGCGATGGGCTGGCGGAACAGTTTCGCCGTACCGTACCCAAGGGCCAGGCCCAGGGCGTTGTGCAGGACGACGGCGAGCAGGATCAGCCAGCCGGCCGTGGCGATGGCGGCGGCGCTGCCCGCAACTACGGCCACCACCACGAAGGTAATGGCAATAACGGAGACCCACGGCAGGACCGGCAGGACCCGGTCCACCAGCCGGGGTGCCACGTACCTGATGACCAGGCCCAGCAGCACGGGGATCAGCACAATCTGGACGATCGAGAGGGCCATGGCGCCGGCGTCGACCGCCATGTAGCGGCCGGCCAGCCAGAGAGCCAGCAACGGGGTGAAGATCGGTGCAAGGAGGGTGGAGACGGAGGTCATCGACACGGACAGAGCGACGTTGCCCTTGGCCAGGTAGGTCACCACGTTGGAGGCGGTTCCACCGGGCGCGCAGCCCACCAGGATGACGCCGGCGGCCAGCTCGGGGCTCAGCTGCAGGGCCCAGGCAATGCCGAGTCCCAGCAGCGGCATGATCACGAACTGCGCCACCACGCCAAGGAGAACGGGCAGCGGCTGCCGGACCACCAGTGCGAAGTCGGGAAGGGTCAGGGTCAAGCCCATGCCGAACATAATCACCATCAGGCCCGGATTGATCAGCGGAGACAGGCCGGTGAACGGCGCTGGAAACAGCAGTGCCACTGCGCCTCCGGCGAGAATCAGCAGTGGGAAGACGGTGACGGCGATGCGTGCGCTGCGCTCTTCGGCGGCCTGGGCACGTTGAGGGGCTGTGAGAGCCGGGGTGGGAGACATCTCCACATGCTGGCACGCGCCGGCATTAGTCCGCGATCTATGACACGCCGGGGGCCGCCGCAGCAGCGGCGGCCCCCGGCCGTTTTTCAAAACTCCCGCCGGCGCACCGGCGGCGGTTCCGGAGCGGACTAGAGGGCGGCGGGCTCCTTCTCAACGGCCTGAACCGCGGCGGCGTCGTCAGTATCAGCGGCCCCTGCCGGTGAAGCCGGAGCATCGTCGACGGGCCAGGATTCGGTCCGCGGCGGCTTGATCCGGTCGATGACCATCACCAGCACCAGGGACACGCCGCCCCAGATGATGAGGGTCAGCAGATGCTTGCCCACGGTGTCGCCGCCGAAGTACAGGATGGAGCGGATAGCCTCCACTGCGGCCGGCATGGGCAGCACCTCATGCAGAAACCGGAAAATCCCCGGCTCCATGTAGATGGACATCGCCGCGCCGCCGGCCGGAATCCCCAGGAACATCAGGATGGCGATGACTGGGAGAATCGCGAGCATGCCGATAAAGCGGTCGAAGACGGCGGTGAACATGGCCATGCAGAAGATTGCCACTGCACCAACCGCCCACAGCGGCCAGAAATGGCCGTCGATGGCGCCGACGAACACGTCGGCGATGACCCAGAGGAAGGCCGAGAAGCCTACCGCCCAGGCGGCGACGAGCGGCACGAGCTTGCGCAGCGGACGGCTCGCTGGGGCCGCGGTTGACCCCACCACAATGATCATGAAGCCTGCCATGATCCAGCCCATGGCCAGGTACATCGTGGCCATGCCCATGGAGTCCCCGGCAGGAAGGGGGGCCACATCCTCGGTTGCCAGTTCCATTTGTGTTCCGGCTGAGACCTGGGCGAACACCTTGGTCACCACCTGCTGGGCACTGATCCCGGCAGCCTGGTTGGTGATGAGGGTGGGAGTGGGGTTCTCTGCGGACGGCAGCAGGTAGGCGGCGCTCATGGTGCGGTCCCGCACCTGATCCCGTGCCTCCTCGGCGGAGTCCACAACTGCCAGTTCAAACATGCCGGACATGTTCTCATCGAGGCCGGCCACGGCCCGCTCCGCCTGTTCGGCGGTGGCGCCGACGACGGCAACCGGCATGTCACGCGGTGTGGGCTGGTACATCGCGCCGAGCATCATCGAAAGCATCATCGCCACCATGGCCAGCGGGAAGAAACCCAGCGTGACGTAGCGCCAGGTGCGGCTCTTCGGGCGGGGGCCCCCGTGCAGAGAGGCCATCTGCACTGCCGGCGGGGCGGCGTTGGGCTTGCGGCGGCGGCGTAGGGCGTCGAGTCCGAGAGTGAGCAGCAGGGACGCGACGGCCCCGATCACCAGCACCAGCAGGCCGGACCCTGCTCCGTCGCCGTCAAAGTAGAGGACGGAACGCAGGGATTCGCCGGTGGCAGCGGCGGGCAGGAAGCTATGCAGGATCGGATACAGCCCGGGCATCGTATGCACCGACATACTCAGGTTGGAGGCGGGGACACCCAGCACCATCAGGAGCAGCATGCCCACCAGGACGGCCATCGGACCAAGGATCCGGGTCAGGAAGAGCTGGACACTGCCGACGGCGAAGACGGCAAGCCAGCAGATGCCCAGCACCGCGGCGGTGTGGCCCTGGACCACTCCCATCACCGGCCCCACGACCGTCCACACCAGGGCGGCGATCAGCGCGGCCCAGCCAGCCAGCAGCGGCACGAACCGCCGGAAACGCAGCAGCTCCGGCGAGTTGGACAGGACCACGCTCAGCGGCATGTAGCCGGCCAGCATCAGCGCGGTGGTCATAAACATAATGCCCAGCCCGGCCATGTCATTGGCCGGCAGCGGAGCCAGGTCTTCGGCCTGCAGGGTCAGGCCCTGGGCCAGCACCTGCGGCGCCAGCAGCGCCGTCACGGTGCTGGACTGGGAGGCACCGGCAGCACCGGCGGTATAGAGGGTGGCGCCGCCGTCGGCCAGCGACACTGCGCCGGAAACCTCGCGGTCGAGCACCAGCTGCCGCGCGTCGGCGGCGGAGCCCACCACCCGGACCTCGACGGCGTCGGGGTTGCTGCTCTCAAGCGCCTCAGCGAACCGGTCCGCCTGCTGGCCGGATCCGGCGACAGCGATCGGCATGTTGTGCGGGGTGGGGGCATGCATTGCCGCCAGGTAACCGCCGACCAGCATGGAGACCATCAGGAAGGGCATCAGGAACATGGCAACGTAGCGCCCGATCTTCTCTGCCTTGGCGCGCTTGGCCGCGGCTTCGTCGAGACCCTGGCTGTCCGTCTCCGGCGCCTCGTTCTCCGGCGCCTCGTTCTCCGCCGCCGAAACCGTGTCCGGCGGATAGTCGGGGGACGTGGGGGAAGTCTGGGTCAAGGCCGTGCTCCTGAGCTGTGATTCGATGGATGATGCGAGAGGCGTAGAGGCACGAGGCCGGATACGCGGTCGGTGAGACCAACTCGTCAAAATTACGCCATGTGGCGTAAAATCGGTAATCGGCCCGGAACCCCGGGAAAGAAGAGGATGCAGCACATGGGACAGCATGGTGAGAAAGCTCGGGAGACCCTCCTGGACGCCGCCGAGGAACTCTTCGCCCGCTACGGCATCGATGCTGTGTCGAACCGGAGGATCGCTGAACAAGCCGGCACCGCCAACCATTCCGCGGTCGCCTACCACTTCGGCGGACGGGACGAACTCATCCGCACCCTGATCACCAGGCACCTGGAGGATACGAACCGGCGCCGGGCCGAACTGGCCTCTGCACTGCCCGCGGACGCCGGCCTTCCGGACCTGCTGGCGTGCCTGGTCCTGCCTTGGATCGAACATCTGGGCGCGCTTCCGGTGCCCAGCTGGCGGGCCCGCTTTATGCACCAGATCCGAACGGTCCCCTCCATGCACGGTCTGCTCACCGGCACCACTGTCGCCAACCCCGTCACGGAGGACCTGATCCAGCGCACCGAGTCGTCCATCGGTGAGATCACGCCCCAGGTCCTGCACGGACGTTCCTGGATCCTGGGGAACATGGTGCTGGGAGTGTGCGCGGACTATGAGTCACGGCTCCAGGAAGGCACCGAAACTCCCAACTGGACCGGCGTCGGCTACTTTCTCATCGACGCCTGCGCCGGCATGCTGGCTGCCCCGGTCACTCATCCGGGCGACTACCTAACCCAGCCTTCCCCCGTCTACCTGCTCTAGCTAGCGGTACATTGCTCCCCATGACATATGAATCCTGGCTCACGTACTTCCGCGGGAACCCCCGGCGCCACCAGGTCTGCGATGCGGCAATCGACTGGAAGACGGATTCCCCTATGTCAGCCGCGCAGGCCCGCGCCGTCGCCCGCTCCCTGCAGCGCTTTGAACTTGGGGAGGGAGGAGATGGCGCGCGGCTTCTTGCCAAGGCCGTCCAGGCCGGAGACCCGGTCTACACCGCTGCCCTGAAATTGTTCGTGGTTGAGGAGCAGAAGCACTCCGCACTGTTTCTCCGGTCCTTGGAATACCTGTCCTGTCCGCCGCTGGGTGCGCATTGGTCGGACCGGGCTTTCGTTGCCCTCCGCCGCGCGCTGGGCCTGCGGACAGAGCTGATGCTGTTCCTGGTCGCCGAGAGTGTTGCCCTGGAATACTTCCGGGCACTGCGGGATGGCGCCCCGGATCCGGTGATCCGGCTGGTCGGAGCGCGGGTGCTCATGGACGAGGAGGAGCACGTCCGGTTCCAAATCCACCGGCTCGTCGACGGCTACCGGCGGACTCCGAAGGTGGTTCGGAAATTCATCCACGCGGTGTGGTGGGTGATTGCGTGCGGGGCGGCCGTGGTGGTGGCCTGGGACCACCGTGGCGCGTTGCGGGTCTGCGGGCTGCCGCCGCGCCGGTTCCTACTGGCGGCACTTCGCCAGTTCGCCCGGGCGTCCTCGGCGGTAATGTCTCCAACCGCCGACGCCGTGTACGGTCCAAGCAACCGCGCCCACCGGCTGCCATTGGACCTGGCTGAAGCTTGACCTGGCGCGGGCCATCCATGCAAGGATCGGCCTATGTCTGACCGCCTGATGCTGCTCGATACCGCTTCCCTGTATTTCCGTGCCTTCTATGGCCTGCCGGACTCGATCCGCCGGCCTGACGGTCAGCCGGTAAACGCCGTGCGCGGACTTCTGGACATGATTGCCCGGCTGACCACGGATTATGAGGCCACGCACCTGATTGCCTGCTGGGACGATGACTGGCGTCCTCAGTGGCGCGTAGACCTGATTCCCACCTACAAGACACACCGGGTGGCGGAGGTCCGCGAATCCGCGCCGGATGTCGAAGTGGTCCCGGATCCGCTCGAAGCCCAGATCCCGATGATCCGGAAGGTCCTGGCGCTCGCAGGCATCGCCGTCGTCGGGGCACCCGAACATGAAGCCGACGACGTCATTGGCAGCTACGCCCGGCAGGCCACGCTCCCCGTGGACGCCGTCACCGGTGACCGTGACCTGTTCCAGATCATTGACGACGCCCGTTCGGTCCGGGTGATCTACACCGCCGGGGGCATGAAGAAGCTGCAGGTCCTGGACGAGGCCGCAATCGTCGCCAAGTACCGTGTGCTGCCGGAACAGTACGCCGATTTCGCGACCCTCCGCGGCGACAGCTCTGATGGACTCCCCGGTGTCGCGGGCATCGGCGAGAAGACGGCCGCGTCGCTGCTGGGAGAATTCGGCACCCTGGGCTCGCTGCTCGCGGCGGCCGCGGATCCGCAGAGCAGCGTGTCCGGGGCCGTGCGGGCAAAGCTCGCTGCAGCCGGCGCATATCTGGAGGTGGCACCGACGGTGGTGAAGGTGGTTCCCGACCTCACCCTGCCGTCACTGGACCAGGCCGGGGCCCGGCTGCACCCGGTTATGGGGAAGAACCGGACCGAACTGGACCAGCTGGCCGAGGAATGGAATCTCGGCGGCTCGGTGCGCCGGCTCCTCGATGCCCTGGACGCCGCCGGGTAGCCTCCCGGCCGGGTCGAGGACTTCCGCCGGGATATCCTGCCTAGGGAATTGGACAAGATGGACGGGGCAGCAGTGGAGAAACCAGTCAACGACGACGGGCCGGGCGGTCCGGGCCCGCAAGCAGGTCCGACCCCGCAGGCAGGTCCGGCCCCTCAGGCAGGTCCGACCCCGCAGGCAGGTTCGGCCCCGCAGGAAAGCCCGTCCAGGCGGGCTGTTCCACACAGACAGGCTGTGCCATCCAGAGAGCACGGTCTGCCATCCCAGCGGCGAGTCTTATCAGTCCTGGTGGCAGGCCAGGTGCTGGGTGGAATCGGCATGGGGGCCACACTCTCGCTCGGTGCCCTTCTCGCCGCTTCCCTCTCCGGGTCGGCGGCGTGGTCCGGGATGGCGGCCACCATGAGCACGCTCGGTGCGGCCACTGCCGCAGTGCCGCTGGCCCGGCTGGCCCAGAGGTCCGGGCGGCGGGTCTCGCTGTCAACCGGGGCCTTCATTGCCAGCCTGGGTGCCGTCACCGCGATCGCCTCAGCGGTGGCTGGGTTCTTTCCCGCCCTCCTGGTGGGGCTGGCCCTGCTGGGATGCGGAAGCGCGGTCAGCCTCCAGGCCCGGTTCGCGGCGGCGGATTTAGCCCAGCCCAAGACCAGGGGGCGGGACCTGTCTATTGTGCTCTGGTCCACCACCATCGGGGCAGTCCTTGGGCCGAACCTGTTCGGCCCCGGTGAGGTGGTGGGTGCGGCGTTGGGGCTTCCTCCCCTGACCGGCGCTTTTGTCTTCTCGCTGGCAGCACAATTGGCGGCAGCCGCCGTCTATCTGACGGGCCTTCGCCCGGATCCCCTGCTAGCGGCCCGGGACGCACAAGGCACGACGCGCAGCGTGACACCCGGCGGCGGACCCGGCAGTGTGCCCAACGCACCTCGGATCTCCGGGCTGGCCATCCTCCGCAGCAATCCGGCGGCCCGGTACGCCGTCGCCGTGATAGCACTCAGCCACGCGGTGATGGTTGCCCTGATGTCGATGACCCCGGTCCACCTCACCAGCCATGGGGCGAGCGTCAGCATTGTGGGGTTCACGATCAGCCTGCACATTGCAGGGATGTATGCCCTGTCTCCAGTGTTCGGCTGGCTGGCGGACCGGTTTGGGCGGAAACCCGTCATCATCCTTGGGCAGGGCCTGCTGCTGGCTGCCCTACTTACCGCCGGACTGGCTACTCAGTCCGCTGTGGCAGTCACTGTAAGCCTGGTGCTGCTTGGCCTGGGCTGGTCCGGTTCGGTGGTGGCGGCATCCGCCCTGGTCTCCGAGGTGGTGGCCCCTGCGCAGAGACCCGCGATCCAGGGGTTTTCCGATCTTGGCATGAATGCGGCCGGGGCCCTGGCCGGTGCTATGGCGGGGCTGGTGCTCGCGGTGGCCGGTTATGCGGGCCTCGGCTACTCGGCCGTTCTGCTGGTGGCGGTGGTACTCGTCTGGACTCTTGTCCAAGGACGTGCTGGTGCCCGAAGTGGGACTCGAACCCACACACCTTTCGATACTGCATTTTGAGTGCAGCGCGTCTACCGATTCCGCCATTCGGGCAGGCCCTGTGACGTTGATCAACCTGATTGATCCCTCGTGTTGGGCGCGAAACTACTCTACATGCAGATAGGCTGTTTCCGTGAACTACCGGTCACCACCGGTGGGGCTGTCATCTTTTGAGGAGCATCTGTGTCTGAGTCAACCGAACCCGCACCGTCCAACACTCCTGCGCGGCGCGTCCTCGTTGCTGAGGATGAGACGCTGATCCGCCTGGACATCGTGGAAATCCTCACTGGCGAAGGTTACGACGTCGTTGGGGAAGCTGACAACGGCGAAAAAGCCGTCCAGATGGCCACTGAACTGAAACCCGATCTGGTGCTGATGGACGTGAAGATGCCCGTGATGGACGGCATCACCGCAGCCGAGGCAATCGTGAAGGCACGCATCGCACCGGTGGTGCTGCTGACGGCCTTCAGCCAGAAGGAACTCGTGGAGCGTGCCCGCGAAGCAGGCGCCATGGCCTACGTGGTCAAGCCCTTCACCCCCGCGGACCTGATCCCCGCCATCGAAATCGCGCTCTCCCGCCACGAGGAAATCAAGGCACTGGAGAACGAGGTCACTGACCTCAAGGAACAGTTCGCCACGCGCAAGCTCGTGGAGCGGGCCAAGAGCCTGCTCACCACCAAGATGGGCCTGACCGAGCCCGAGGCCTTCCGCTGGATCCAGAAAACTTCTATGGACCGCCGGCTGAGCATGCGCGAAGTCGCCGAAACCATCATCAACCAGGTCAACTAGGCACCAGCCCCAAAGGGCGCGTAACCATAAGCAAAAAAGCCCCGCCCGGGAATGGGCGGGGCCTTTTGCGTGTAACGGGCGCCATTCGCCTCAGCGCGCCGGGCCAGTCGTTGGGTCAGCGGCAGCAAAACGGGCCTGGTGGGTGGGTTTCCCGGGTATAGCGGGTCAATAATGGGACGACCGTATCAGCACTGCATGGAGCCCAGCGCTCCCTGGATCAGGACTAGATCAGGAGCAGCATATGGACATCGGCCCAGTCGAAGTAGTGATCTTCGTATTCCCCAGCACCGAAATAGACGCGGGCGTTATCAAATCCCTCGGTGAAACGGTCCGGGGCGGGGCCGTGGCCCTCATCGACCTTGTCCTGGTGTCCCGGAGCGGGGCGGGCGAGGTAACAATCCGTGACCTCGAGGATGACCTGCCGGAGGCTTGGTCCGCCGTGCCCCTTGACTCCCGGCAGCTGACGCTGCTGAGTGACTCGGACCTTGAGGTTGCCGCCGACTCGGTCGGCAACAACGAAACCGCCATCGTCGCCGCTTTTGAACACCGGTGGGCGCAGCCCCTCTCCGCGGAGGTACGGCGCGCCGGGGGAACCACGGCACTGCATGTCCGAATTCCCCGCGACACCGTTGCTGCGGCAGTAGACGCCAGCGCCGGCTGAGCCCGACCAGAGGAGACACCATGCCATTAGGTAGAGGCGGCCGGCCCGGCCTGCTAGGAACCATCGCCCGCACCGCCGTTATTTCCGGCACAGCGCAAGCAACCTCCAACGCGGTCAACCGCCGGGCGCAGGCCCGCAGCCAGCGGGAGTACGACGAGTCCAATCCCCCTGCAGCGCCGCCCCCGCCCCCGCCGCCACCACCGGCAGCGGCTCCGGCGTCAGCCACGGCGGCCGGTGAGGGCCCATCACTTGCCGACCAGATCGGCCGTCTGGCCGATCTGCACGCCTCAGGCGCACTCAGTGCCGAGGAGTTTGCAGCCGCGAAGTCCCGGTTGCTGATGTGAGCGCGGCCGGTCCCCATGACCCTCGAGACCCCGGCGGGAGCGGCGCTAATCCGAACGGGCAATCCGTGGAGGAACTACGGACCGAGGTGGCCCGGCTGCAACGCGAACGGGACGAGGCGAGGGCCCAGAACCTAAGGAAGCCGGGGTCCAAGGCGCGGGTACTGCGCTGGACCGCATCGATTGTGCTGCTGGTGCTTCTCGCGCTCCTGGCCTTCACCACGGTGCCGGCTTTCTATCTGCGCACGCAGCTTCTTGATACAGACCGCTACGTCGCCACAGTCGCGCCGCTGGCCGCGGATCCTGCCATCCAGTCGGAGATCGCGGACAAGGTGACGAACCAGATCACCGGCGCAGTGGATATCCAGGGCATCACCAAGGATGCCTTGGATGACCTTGGGCAGGCGGCACCACGGGTGGCGTCGGTGATTTCCGGGCTGGCACCAGTGCTTAGCCAACAAACCACGGACCTGATCCATTCGGCCGTTGCGGACTTCGTGGCCGCGCCGGAATTCCAGGATCTCTGGACCCGGGTGAACCGCGAGGCGCATCAGGCGGTCGTCAGCGCTGCGTCGGGATCAAACGATGGCGCTGTAAGCATCAGCGATACCGGAGAGATAACGCTCTCTACCAAGGACATCATTGATGGCGTCAAGGCGAACCTCACTCAGCGAGGGGTGGGAATCGCTTCCCAGATACCGTCGATCGACGGTCAGATCACCGTAGCCCAGGCGCCGGCGCTTCCCCAGATCCTCACAGCCATCAACACTTTCGACAAGCTTTCGCCCCTTTTGGGCTGGCTGACTGCGCTCTGCGCCGTGGGCGCCGTCGCAGTAGCGCCGGCGGGTGCCCGACGCCGGGCAACAGGTCTTGCGGGATTGTCCATTGCCGCCGGTATGGCGTTACTTGCAATCGCCCTGGTGGTCGGCCGCTTCCTGTACCTGGACGCGATTCCGCCGGATTCCCTCTCGCCGGCGGCCGCAGAGAGCCTTTTCGATACTGTTCTGGAACCGCTGCGCACCACCCTGCGGCTGGTCTTCGTGGTCGGACTGCTGATTGCTATTGCCGTCTTCCTCGCCGGCCGCTCCTCCGCCGCCATCTGGATCCGGCAGGGTTTCGCCCGCGCCGGCGACTACCTCACCGGCCGGATCGGTGCCCACGAAGTCAAACCATGGCAGCGCATGTTGGCCCGGCACCGCCGCGTTATCGAAGCAGCCGTTATCGGCATAGCTGCCCTCGTCCTGATTCTGTGGCAGTACCCGACGGCGGCTGTCGCCATCTGGACCGCGGTGATTACCGCTGTGGTGATCCTCGCCGTCGAACTCCTTTGCCGGCCCGCCATAGTAACGCCGCATCCCACTGGGCCCGCGCCGGACCAAGTGTCCCAGGCCGCCCCAGGTGGGCAGAACCCCGCAGGTGGGCAGGACGCCCCCGAATGAGAAACAGAACTGCCCGGCCGGATAACCCGGCCGGGCAGTTCTGGAACAACGGCTGTTCTGGCAGTGGAAATCCGAATTAGATCGGCTTGGCCTTGCCCTTGTTGGCTTCCTTGATCGGCCACGGGCCGACCTTTTCCTTCTCGGTGCGCGGTCCGGTACCAATCTCGCCGGCGTCGCCGACGCGGTGCACCTTCAGCAGGTTGGTGGAGCCAGCCTGTCCGGGAGGCGAACCGGCGGCGATGACCACCATGGCCCCCTCCTCGACGATCTCGCGTTCGAGCAGAATCCGGTCCACCTGCGCCGTCATCTCGTCGGTGTGCTCGGCGAACTCCACCAGCTGGGGCTGGATGCCCCAGAACAGGGACATGTAGTTCAGGGTCGATTCCACCGGGGTGAAAGCGAACACCGGCTTCTTCGGACGCAGCCGGGAAAGACGGCGGGCCGAATCACCGGACTGGGTGAAGGTGCAGATGCAGGCGGAGTCCAGCTGGTCCGCGATTTCGACGGCGGCACGGGTGATCGCACCGCCGCGGGTCCGGGGCTTGCTGCCCAGCGGCGGAACGCGGTTCAGGCCGTGCTCCTCGGTGGACTCGATGATCCGGGCCATAGTCTTGACCGTGTCGATCGGGTACTTGCCCACCGAAGTTTCGCCGGAGAGCATCACTGCGTCTGCGCCGTCGAGCACCGCGTTGGCACAGTCCGAGGCCTCAGCGCGCGTGGGACGCGGGTTTTCGATCATCGACTCGAGCACCTGGGTGGCGACGATGACCGGCTTTGCCCAGCGGCGTGCCAGCTCAATCGCGTTCTTCTGCACCAGCGGCACGTCTTCCAGCGGCAGTTCCACGCCCAAGTCGCCACGGGCAACCATAATCGCGTCGAAAGCGTCGATGATTTCCTCGATCGCGGCCACGGCCTGCGGCTTTTCGATCTTGGCGATCACCGGGACGCGGCGGCCTTCCTCGTCCATGATTTCGTGGACGCGGCTGACGTCCTCGGCGTTGCGCACGAAGGAGAGTGCAACCATGTCGACGCCGCGGCGGATGGCCCAGCGGAGGTCGTCCTCATCCTTCTGGCTCATGGCGGGCACGTTGACCGCCACGCCGGGAAGGTTAATGCCCTTGTTGTTGGAGACCGGCCCGGGGACGGTGACCTCGGTGACTACCTTGGTGTCATCGACCGCCGTCGCCCGCAGGGCAACCTTGCCGTCGTCGATCAGCAGCGCATCGCCCACGTTGACATCGCCCGGAAGGCCCTTGTACGTCGTGGAGCAGATCTCCGCCGTACCCTGAATATCCTCGATCGTGATCGTGAAAGTGTCGCCCCGGTTCAGGAAGTGGGGGCCGTCGGCGAACCTGCCCAGACGGATCTTGGGGCCCTGGAGGTCCGCGAAGATACCGACCGGCTTGCCGAGCTCGGCGGAGGCCCGGCGTACGTTCTCGTACGTGTTGTTGTGGACCGAATGGTCACCGTGGCTCATGTTCATGCGTGCAACATCAACGCCGGCACGCAGCACCGCTACGGTGTTCTCGTAACTGGCAATGGCAGGGCCAAAAGTGGCAACAATCTTTGCGCGTCTCATATTCTCTAGCCTAGTCTCCTGTTGCTCCTGTGCCTAAGCCCGGTGGCAGATCCTCCGGGCCGCGAACCTCAAACTTGGCAGCGGGCACCTGCACCTGGCCGGCGCCCGCTGCGGTAAAAAAACGTGCGGACTACAGCGGCTCGATGGCCCGGTCGCTGGGGGCGACGGGCGCCGGCAGGCGGGTTGAGCCTTCCAGCCACTTATCGACGGCGGCAGCGCAGGCCCGGCCTTCGGCGATCGCCCAGACGATCAGCGACTGCCCGCGGCCGGCATCACCGGCAGCGAAGACACCGGGTGTGTTCGTCATGTAGTACCCGTCGCGCAGCACATTGGACCGCTCATCGAACCCGGTGTGGACCTGCTCGGCCAGGCCGGCGGGTTCCGGGCCGGTGAAGCCGAGCGAGAGCAGAACGAGGTCCGCCGGGATGATCCGCTCGGTGCCGGCCTTCGGCAGACGCCTGCCGTCCACGTATTCGGTCTCGGCGACCTTCACGCCCGTCAGCTGCCCCTTCTCCCCCACGAATTCAACGGTGGAGGCCAGATAGGTGCGCTCACCGCCTTCCTCATGGGCGCTGGCAACCTCGAAAAGCGTCGGGTACATGGGCCACGGCTGGTGGGCAGCGCGCTCGGACGGCGGCTGCTTGCCGATCGCCAGCGTGGTCACTGAGGCAGCCTGGTGCCGGTGCGCCGTGCCGATGCAGTCCGCACCGGTGTCGCCGCCGCCCAGGATCACCACATGCTTGCCTTCGGCATGGATCTGGTTCTTAACCTTCTCCCCCGCCACGGCCCGGTTGGACTGCACCAGGTACTCCATGGCGAAGTGCACCCCGGCCAGGTCGCGGCCGGGAATCGGAAGGTCCCGGGGAACGGTGGCTCCGGTCGCGATGACGACGGCGTCATACCGCCGGCGCAGCTGCTCCCAGGAAATGTCCTTGCCCACCTCGACGCCTGTGCGGAAGCGGGTGCCTTCGGCCCGCATCTGGTCCAGGCGGCGATCCACCTGCAGCTTTTCCATCTTGAAGTCCGGGATGCCGTAGCGCAGCAGCCCGCCGATCTTGTCATCCCGCTCGTAGACGGCCACGGTGTGGCCGGCCCGGGTGAGCTGCTGGGCCACCGCCAGTCCGGCCGGGCCGGAACCAACGACGGCGATGGTCTTGTCCGTGAGCCGCTCCGGGGGATGCGGCACCACCCAGTTCTCGTCGAAGGCCTGGTCGATGATGGAGACCTCGACCTGCTTGATCGTCACCGCCGGCTGGTTAATCCCGAGCACACAGGATGCTTCACACGGTGCCGGGCACAGCCGGCCGGTGAACTCAGGGAAGTTGTTCGTGGCGTGGAGCCGCTCGATCGCTTCCTCCCCCTTATCCCGCCAGGTGAGGTCGTTCCATTCCGGGATGAGGTTGCCGAGCGGGCAGCCCTGGTGGCAGAACGGAATGCCGCAGTCCATGCAGCGTCCGGCCTGCTCCTTGAGCACGCCTTTCTCCTGGCGTTCATAGACTTCCTTGAAGTCCATGATGCGGACAGGTACGGGCCGGCGCGGCTGCGTTTGGCGCTCGCGCACTTTCAGAAATCCGCGTGGGTCAGCCACCGGTTACCTCCAGAATTTTGGTCCAGGCTTCGGCGCCGTCGGGGTCCAGCCCCGCATCGGCCGCGGAGGCGCGGGCGTCGAGTACAGCCGCGTAGTCGCGGGGCAGTACCTTGGTGATGCGGGAAACCGTCTGCGCGAAGTCCTCCAGCAGCGACGCCGCAAGCGCCGAATCGGTTTCCTCAACATGTTTGAGCAGCAGGCCGCGGACAATGTCCACGTCCTCGGCGTCGGGCTGCAGCAGCAGCAGTTCACCCTTATCCAGGGCGTCCTTGTTGACCCGGGCACGGTCCAGGTCCACCACGAAGGCGGTGCCACCGGACATGCCGGCGCCGAAGTTCCGGCCGGTGGGCCCCAGGATCAGGGTCTGGCCGCCGGTCATGTATTCGCAGCCGTGGTCGCCGATGCCTTCGGCGACGGCGGTCGCGCCCGAGTTGCGGACCATAAAGCGTTCACCGACCCGGCCGCGCAGGAACATCTCCCCGCTGGTGGCGCCGTAGCCGATGACGTTGCCGGCAATGACGTTCTGCTCCGCCACCAACACGTTGTTCCGGTCCGGGCGGAGGATGATCCGGCCGCCGGAAAGGCCCTTGCCCACGTAGTCGTTGGAGTCCCCGAACAGGCGCAGCGTGATGCCGGCCGGCAGGAAGGCCCCGAGGGACTGCCCGGCCTGGCCGGTCAGCGTGACGTCGATCGTGTCGGTCGCCAGCACATCGGTGCTGAACGTCTTCGTCACCGTGTGGCCAAGCATGGTGCCGACTGAGCGGTCGGTGTTGGCCACGTCGAGGGTGATCCGCACCGGCTGCCGGTTCTGCAGGGCATCGGCGCTCATTTCGATCAGCCTGTTGTCGAAGTGCGCATCCAGTTCGTGGTTCTGCCCGTAGAGGTTGCGCCGCGCCGCGCCGGGTTCCACCTCGTGGCCGCGCAGGATCGGTTCCAGGTCCAGTCCGTCTGCCTTCCAGTGGTCGACGGCGGCTCGGGTGTCCAGCATTTCGCTGTGCCCGATGGCTTCCTCGAGGCTGCGGAACCCGAGTCCGGCGAGCAGTTCCCGCACTTCCTCGGCCAGGAATTCGAAGAAGTTCACCACGAACTCCGGCTTGCCGGTGAAGCGGCTCCGCAGTTCGGGGTTCTGTGTGGCAACGCCCACCGGACAGGTATCCAGGTGGCAGACGCGCATCATGATGCAGCCGGACACCACCAGGGGCGCGGTGGCGAAGCCGAACTCCTCCCCGCCGAGCAGCGCGGCGATAACGACGTCGCGCCCGGTTTTGAGCTGCCCGTCCACCTGCACCACCACGCGGTCGCGCAGGCCGTTGAGCATCAGGGTCTGCTGGGTTTCGGCCAGGCCAAGTTCCCAGGGCGCGCCGGCGTGCTTCAGCGAGTTCAGTGGTGAGGCGCCGGTGCCGCCGTCGTGCCCGGAGACGAGGACGACGTCGGCCTTGGCCTTAGTGACGCCCGCCGCCACGGTGCCGATTCCGGCTTCCGAGACCAGCTTCACGTGGACCCGGGCGCTGGGGTTGGAGCGCTTGAGGTCGTAGATCAGCTGGGCAAGGTCCTCGATCGAGTAGATATCGTGGTGCGGCGGCGGGGAGATTAGCCCGACGCCCGGGGTGGAGTGCCGGGTGCCGGCGATCCACGGGTAAACCTTCTGCGCCATCAGCTGCCCGCCTTCGCCAGGCTTGGCGCCCTGGGCCATCTTGATCTGCAGGTCATCGGCGTTGGTCAGGTACAGGCTGGTGACCCCGAACCGTCCGGAGGCCACCTGTTTGATGGCCGAGCGGCGCTCGGGATCCAGCAGCCGGTCAACGTCCTCGCCGCCTTCGCCGGTGTTGGACTTCGCGCCGAGCCGGTTCATCGCGATGGCCAGGGTCTCGTGGGCCTCCTGCGAGATGGACCCGTAGCTCATGGCGCCGGTAGAGAAGCGCTTGACGATCGAGGCGACCGGTTCCACTTCCTCCAGCGGTACGGGAGGGCGCTCCCCGGTGCGGAAGTCCAGCAGCCCGCGCAGGGTCATCAGGTTCTTTGCCTGGTCATCCACGCCGGTCGTGTAGGCCTTGAACACGTCATACCGGCGTTCGCGGGTGGCATGCTGGAGCCGGAAAACGGTTTCCGGGTTGAACAGGTGCGGCGGGCCTTCGCGGCGCCACTGGTACTCGCCGCCGTTTTCCAGCCGGCGGTGCGGCTCTTCGATCTCATCCGCCGGGTAGGCGCTGGTGTGCCGGGCCCTGGCTTCGGCGGCGATCACGTCCAGGCCGACGCCGCCGAGCTGGGTCTGGGTGCCGTGGAAGAATTCGTCCACGAGTTCCTGGCCCAGTCCAATGGCTTCGAAGGTCTGCGCCCCGCAGTAGGAGGCGACGGTGGAGATGCCCATCTTGGACATGATCTTCAGGACGCCCTTGCCCAGGCCCTTGATCAGGTTGGTCACGGCCTGCTCGCGGGTCACACCGTTGATGTCACCGTTCCGGACAAGTTCCTCGCAGCTTTCCATCGCAAGGTAGGGGTTCACGGCGGACGCGCCGTAGCCGATCAGCACGGCCATATGGTGGACCTCGCGCACGTCGCCGGCCTCGACCAGCAGGGAGATCTTGGTGCGGTTCGCGCTCTTGAGCAGGTGGTGGTGCACGGCGGAGAGCAGCAGCAGCGACGGGATCGGTGCCCATTGTGCATTCGAGTCGCGGTCGGAGAGCACCACGTATTGCACACCACGGTTCACGGCACCGGAGACCTTTTCGCAGATCTCGCTGATGCGGTCCCGCAGTTCCGACTCGCCGCCGTCGGGCCGGTAGAGGCCGCGGACCTTGAGTGCGACCTTATCGCCGTCCTCGTTGGTCAGGTTCGCGATCTTGGCCAGTTCGTCGTTGTTGATCACCGGGAACTTCAGCGCGACCTGGCTGGTTTTGACCTGGCCCAGGGCCAGCAGGTTGCCGTTCGGGCCGATCGAGCTCTGCATGGAAGTGACCAGCTCTTCGCGGATGGCGTCCAGCGGCGGGTTGGTTACCTGGGCGAAGGACTGCACGAAGTAGTCGAAGAGCAGCCGCGGGCGCTTGGACAGCACGGCAATCGGCGTGTCCGAACCCATGGCGCCGAGCGGCTCGGCACCGGTGCGGGCCATCGGGCCGAGCAGGATCCGCAGTTCTTCCTGGGTGTAGCCGAAGGTGCGCTGGCGGCGGTTGATCGACGCCTTGGTGTGCAGCACGTGCTCCCGCTCGGGCAGCTCCTCCAGCGAGACCTGGTTCTCCCGGACCCATTCCGCCCACGGATTGGCGGCGGCGATCTCCGCCTTAATCTCGGCGTCCTCGATAATCCGGCCCCCGGCCGTATCCACGAGGAACATCTTGCCCGGAGATACGCGCCCCTTGCGGACGACCTTGGCGGGATCAATGTCCACCACGCCAACCTCGGAAGCCAGGACCACCAGGCCGTCGTCGGTGATCCAGTAACGGGCCGGACGCAGGCCGTTGCGGTCCAGGACCGCTCCCACCTGGTCGCCGTCGGTAAAGGACACAGCGGCGGGGCCGTCCCACGGCTCCATCAGCATGGAGTGGTACTGGTAGAACGCACGGCGGGCCGGATCCATCGTCGCGTGGTTTTCCCAGGCCTCCGGGATCATCATCATGACCGCGTGCGTGATCGGCCGGCCGGAAAGCATCAGCAGCTCGGCGACCTCGTCGAAGGACGCGGAGTCCGAGGCCCCGGGCGTGCAGATGGGGAACAGTTCCTCGGGGGTTTCCCCCAGCAGTGGGCTCTTGAGCTGGGACTGCCGGGCACGCATCCAGTTGCGGTTGCCCTTGACGGTGTTGATTTCCCCGTTGTGGGCAATGGTGCGGAACGGCTGGGCCAGCGGCCAGGACGGGAAGGTGTTGGTGGAGAAGCGGGAGTGCACAATGCCGAGTTTGGTTTTGAACCGCGGGTCGGAAAGGTCCGGGAAGAACGGCTCCAGCTGGGCGGTGGTTACCATGCCCTTGTAGACCATGGTCTTGGAGGACAGTGATGGGAAGTAGACGCCGAATTTGTTCTGGGTGCGCTTCCGGACCCGGAAGGCGCGGGCGTCGAGGTCGGTGCAGCCGGAATCGGCCGGTGCCAGGAAGACCTGGGCGAAGTGCGGCATGCACGCGCGGGACATCGCCCCGACGAGGTCCGCGGCCACGGGGACCTCACGCCAGCCCAGGACTTGAAGTCCTTCCGACTCGGCGGTGGCTTCCACCCCAGCTTTGGCGGTTTCCTGCTCCCGCTCCTCGGTGGGCAGGAAGGCCGTGCCGACGGCGTAGCCTCCGGCGTCCGGGAGGGCGAAGTCCGTGACAGCCCGGAAGAACTCGTCGGGAACCTGGGTCAGGATCCCGGCGCCGTCGCCGGTGCCCTCGTCAGCGCCAACGGCCCCACGGTGTTCGAGATTGCGCAGGGCGGTCAGGGCCGCATCGACAATGTCATGACCGGGCTCTCCCCGGAGGGTGGCGATCACGGCCAGGCCGCAGGCGTCCTTCTCGTTCTCGGCGCGGTACAGCCCCATATCTTCCGGATAGCCGGCGAACCGCTTGAACGGCGACACCACCTGTGCGGACTGAGGGGACAATGAATCAGTCATAGGGTAAGTCCTTCCCCCTGTTGTGCGAAGGAGGGGACGACATTGGCCCCACACCGGCGGCCTGTACCTGCCGGTGTGTCAAATGATTCTACGGCCGTGATTCCGTGAGGACCCTGCATGTGGGGTGGGGGCTGGCTCTGGAAAACGTGATCCGTACGGTTGCCCGCCGGGGTTGTCCCCGGGTGCGGTTACCGCTCGCCGCCACCTCAATGTGGCACTAGGTCTGGTTCCGGGAGGTAACCCGGGAGACTCGTCCTATGTGGCTGGGCCCGAGTCGTCGGGCCGCTGAGGCTTGGATGCCTCGTTTTTTGTCTCTGCGAGATTAGCACGCGGATGTGACGCAGATTTCATGTTCTCGAAATCTGTTTCGCTCTTGTGATCTTCGGACGAAACATTGTTGTCCCGGCCGTCCAGGTACAGCGAGGCCTCCGGGGTGTTCTTCGCCCGGATGGACAGGAAGATGAACATACCAATCGAGACCAGCAGCATCACGAGGCTTGTCCACACATTCAACCGCTGGGTGAGGCCGAAGATCGTAATCATTTCGGCGTCGTCGATCCGCAGCATTTCAATCCAGGTGCGGCCCAGCGTGTAAATCGCGGCATACAGCCAGAAGAGTCGCCCTCCGCGCAGCCGGAAGCGTTTATCCAGCACCAGCAGCAGGGCCACACCGGCAAGGTTCCAGAGGGACTCGTACAGGAAGGTGGGGTGGAACAGTGTTCCGGGTGCGGCCCCGGCGGGGAAGTTGTTGTTGTTGGGATCGATCTGCAGGCCCCAGGGTAGGTCGGTCGGACCGCCAAAGAGCTCCTGGTTAAACCAGTTGCCCCAGCGTCCCACTGCCTGCGCGAGCAGCACACCTGGCGCGGCGGCGTCGGCGAAGGTGGAGAGCTTGATGTTCGCCCGGCGGCAGCCAATCCACGCGCCCACCGCGCCCAGCGCGATCGCACCCCAGATGCCCAGTCCCCCGCGCCAGATCTGTGGGATCAGTGCCAGGTCCCCATCGGGTCCGAAGTACGCGTCCGGCGAGGACACCACGTGGTACAGGCGTCCGCCGATGATCCCGAAGGGAATGGCCCAGATGGCGATGTCCCAAACGGCATCTGCCGGCAGCCCGCGCCGCTTCCAGCGCACCGATGTCATCCAGAGCGCCAGGACGATTCCGGCCAGGATGCACAGCGCGTACGCGTGGATGGTCAGCGGCCCCAGGGAGATGCTGCTGAAGTCGGCGGAGGGGCTGGGGATCGCGGCCGGAACCGCCAGGGACGTCAGCATGTTCAGCTCTTTCGGGTTCCGGTGCTCAGTTCACTGGTCAGGGTGCCGACGGCGGCTGGACCGCCGTCGCGCAGGGCCGCCACCAGGGCGGTCCCCACGATCACGCCGTCGGCGTAGGCGCCGATCTCACGGACGTGCTCGGCGGTGGAGACGCCCAGGCCCACACAGACGCGCTCGGCGCCGGCACGCCGCGCAGCGGTGACCACGCCTTCAGCGGCGTCCGACACCTGGTTCCGGGTCCCCGTGACTCCCATGATGGAGACGGCGTAGACGAAACCGCGGCTCGCCTCGACGGTCGCTTTCATGCGCTCGGGGGTGGAGGAGGGCGCAACGAGGAAAACGCGGTCCAGTCCGTACTTGTCGGAGGCCGCCATCCATTCCGAGGCTTCGTCCGGGATGAGGTCCGGAGTAATCAGGCCTGCTCCCCCGGCTTCGGCCAGGCGGCGGGAGAACTCGTCCACGCCCATCCGCATCACGGGGTTCCAGTAGGTCATGACCAGGACGGCGGCGTCGGTGGCGGCGGTGATGCCGGCGACGACGTCGAAGACTTCGTGGACATGGAACCCGTTTTCCAGTGCCTGGCCGGTTGCAGCCTGGATTACGGAACCATCCATGACCGGATCAGAGTACGGTATCCCGATCTCGATCAGGTCCGCACCATTGCGGGCCAGCGCGATGCCGGCGTCGATGGTCTCCTGGACGGAGGGGAAGCCGGCTGGCAGGTAACCGATCAGGGCAGCGCGGCCGTCAGCTCGTGCCCGGTCAATCGCTGCGGCGGACTTACTCAGGGTTGAGACGCTCACAGCTGCTCTCCTTCTTTGCCGATCTCGGCTTCAGCTGACTTCTCGTCCAGCAGGTTGAACCATTCGGCGGCGGTCGCCACGTCCTTGTCGCCGCGCCCGGAGAGGTTGACCATCACGATCTTTTCCGAGGCATCACCACCGGAAGCAGCGAGCCGCTGGCCAACCTTGATGGCTCCGGCCAGGGCATGGGAGGACTCGATGGCCGGGATGATGCCTTCGGTGCGGCAGAGCAGCTGGAAGGCATCCATGGCTTCGGCGTCGGTGATCGGTTCGTAGGTTACCCGGCCGATGTCAGCCAGGTACGCGTGCTCCGGGCCGACGCCGGGGTAATCCAGGCCGGCGGAGATGGAGTGCGACTCGATGGTCTGTCCGTCTTCGTCCTGCATCAGGTAGGACCGGGCGCCGTGCAGCACGCCCGGCCGGCCCAGGGTGATGGTGGCGGCGTGGCGGGGAGTGTCCACGCCGTCCCCGCCGGCCTCGAAGCCGTAGATCTTCACCTCAGGGTCGTCCAGGAAGCCGTGGAAGATGCCGATGGCGTTGGAACCGCCACCAATGCAGGCGCACACGGCGTCGGGCAGGCGGCCGGTCTGCTCCAGGATCTGCGCGCGGGCCTCCTCGCCGATGACTTCGTGGAAGTAGCGGACCATCGCGGGGAAGGGATGCCCGCCGGCCGCGGTGCCGAGCAGGTAGTGGGTGTTGCCCACGTTGGCAACCCAGTCGCGCAGGGCCTCATTGATGGCGTCCTTGAGTGTCGCCGAGCCGTGGCTGACCGGAATGACAGTGGCGCCGAGCAATTCCATCCGGGCCACGTTCAGAGCCTGCCGGCGGCAGTCCTCGGCGCCCATGTAGACGACGCATTCCAGGCCCATCAGGGCGGCTGCGGTGGCGCTGGCCACCCCGTGCTGGCCGGCACCGGTTTCGGCGATGATGCGGGTCTTGCCCATCCGCTTGGCCAGCAGAGCCTGCCCCAGGACGTTGTTGATTTTGTGCGAGCCGGTGTGGTTCAGATCCTCGCGCTTGAGGAAGATCCGCACTCCCCCGGCGTGCTCGGCAAAGCGCTTGGCCTCGGTGAGCAGCGACGGACGACCGGAGTAGTTCTTGTTCAGGTCCGCAATTTGGGCGCGGAACTCCGGATCGGCCTTGGCCTTTTCGAAGGTGTCGGCCAGTTCATCCATGGCGGCAATCAGCGATTCGGGCATCCAGCGGCCCCCGTATTCCCCGAAATAGGGTCCGGCCGCGTGGCGCAGCGAGGCGCCGCCAGCCAGGAAGGAGTCGGTCACCTGCTCCGACACGCTGTTGTCGTCCGCATTGTTGGCGGCAGTGCTGTTTTCCGGGGTCCCGGTCATGGAGCCTGTCCTGTCCTGCTCTGGTCCGGTCCCGCCGCGGGGCGGTTCCGGAAATAGGTATGTCGTTAGTTATCCCTGGCTGCGTGCGTGCAGCCGGGCAGCGATCGCGCCGGCCCCTGCCTGCATAAACTCGGCGATGGTGGCGGACGGGTCGTTGTGCTTAACCAGAGCCTCGCCCACGAGGATGGCGTTGGCTCCGTTTTCCGCATAATGCACGACGTCGGCGGCGTCACGGACGCCCGACTCTGCAACCACCACGGCATCGGCCGGGATCGAGGCCGAGAGCGCGGCGAAAACCGAGCGGTCGACGTCGAGGGTCTTCAAGTTACGGACGTTGACCCCGATGATGCGGGCCCCTACTGCCACGGCCCGCTCAATTTCCTCGGCGGTATGCGCCTCGACCAGGGCGTTCATGCCCAGTTCATGCGTGAGGTCCAGGAAGGACCGCAGCTGGGTATCGTCCAGGGCAGCGACGATCAGCAGCACCAGGTCCGCGCCATGGGCACGGGCTTCCCAGATCTGGTACGGATCGACGGTGAAGTCTTTGCGCAGCAGCGGAATCCGCACTGCCGCCCGGACGGCGTCGAAATCTGCCAGCGACCCGTTGAAGCGCCGCTGCTCCGTCAGGACGCTGATGACGGCCGCGCCGCCGCGTTCGTAGCGGACCGCGAGGTCCGCAGGGTCGGTGATCTCAGCCAGCTCGCCCTTGGACGGGCTGCTGCGCTTGACCTCGGAGATCACCCGGAGGGTGGCGCGGGGTTCGTCGTTGCCGCCCAGGGCGGCGAAGGCATCAAGGGCAGGAGCGGCCGCAGCGGCGCGCTCCTGCACCTTTTCCAGTGGCACATCCTGCTGCCGCTGGGCCATGTCCTGGCGGACACCGGCAATGATGTCGTCGAGAACGCTCACTTAGTGACCGTTATCCGAAAGCTTCGAACCACCAACGCCGTAGCCGGCCTTCTTCATGACGAAGCCGACGATCAGGCCGAGAACCATCACGCCCAGGCCGATGCAGAACCAAAGCACGCTGGCGACGACGAAGCCGATGCTGGAGATCAGGCCTCCACCCATCATGATCAGCACGCAGGTCCAAGCGGCCGGGGTGTTGCCGTGGCCGATGGTCTCGTCGTGGATGCTGGCGTGGGCCTCGGCCTCATTTGCGGGCGTGGCGTTGTGCTGGTCGATGGCGTTTGTGCTCATGGTGAATCTCCTCGTGAACGAATCTGGTTTCCATTCTGCCATTAGCAGGCGGAAACTCTCCTACATGTTGCGCGGCACGTTGCCGGGCAATGGGGCTGGTCAGCGGTAGTTGGTGGGGTCCTCGCCCTTGGTCAGGCGGTCCCAGCTGTCAATTTCGTCGATCGGCGGCTGCGTGGATTCGCTCTTGGCGGCGGCTCCGGTGGCGGGCTGCGGAGCATAGCGGCGCGAAGCCGCCCAGCTGCGGGAG
>NZ_DALZXY010000023.1:0-9423 GCF_031988865.1 Arthrobacter sp. | reverse complement strand
GTGACACCGATTCCGGCGACCAACAGGACACCGGCGATGATCCAGCGGGCTACCTTCCCGGCGATTGAGGCCGCCAGCGCGGCGGCCATCGCGACGACGGCGAACGCGGTTACCGCGGTGGCTGCTTCGCTGCCGGCGACGGCAATGTCGGGGGTGTTCACGCCGGCCTGCGGCAGCACGACGTCGAGCCAGGTGCGGGTTGTGGCGCCGAAAGCCGCGGCTGCCAGCAGCACCGTCCCGAACACAACCGTGGACTTGCGCTGCCAGCGCGGTGCAGCCTGGACAGTTCTTGCACTCACTTCTGGGTTTCCTGCCTGTTGAAGATCTGTTCGGCCACCGTGGGGGTAACCGGGGCCAGTCCGTTCGCTATCAGGGCTGCCCGCAGCGGAGCTGCCGCCTTGTTGACCGTTTCCTCGGCTTCGGTTTCCAGATCCGAATCGGCCACGATCCCTCCGCCGGCCTGCACATAGGCTTTCCCATCGCGCAGCAGTGCTGAACGGATCGCGATGGCCATGTCCATGTCCCCGGCGAAATCGAGGTACCCGACCACGCCACCGTAGATGCCGCGGCGGTGCGGTTCCAGTTCATCGAGCAGGCTCAGCGCCCGCGGTTTGGGGGCGCCCGAAAGTGTGCCGGCCGGGAAAGTGGCGGAAAGGACGTCATAGGCGGAGCTCTGCACGGAGAGCTCGCCCACCACGGTGGAGACCAGGTGCATGATGTGGCTGAAGCGTTCGACCTCCATGAACTGCGTGACGTCCACACTGCCGGGGCGGCAGACCTTGGACAGGTCGTTGCGGGCCAGGTCCACGAGCATCAGGTGCTCGGCGCGTTCCTTTTCATCCACCAGGAGGTCCTCGGCCAGTGAGCGGTCGAGTTCCTGGGTCTTGCCGCGGGGCCGGGAACCGGCGATCGGGTGGGTGATCACTTCGGTGCCGGTCACCTTGACCAGCGCTTCCGGCGAGGAGCCAACGACGGCGAAGGGATTGCCGCGGGCGTCTTCGAAGTTAAAAAGGTACATGTACGGGCTGGGGTTGGTGTTCCGCAGCACCCGGTACACGTCCAGGGCATCGGCCCGGCACTCCATCTCGAAGCGGCGGGAAATGACGACCTGGAAGACTTCGCCGTCAACGATGGCTTCCTTGCCCCGCTCCACCGCACGGAGATAGTCCGGCTTGGGCCAGCTTTCCTTGACGCCCGCCGTGAGAGAGGCAACGTCCGCCGTTCCGCCGTCGAGCACGGTGACGGCCTGCGCTGGAGTGTGCGCGGCGAGCCGGTCCAGCATGCTGTGCAGCCGGGCTACGGCGTCCTGCCAGGCGTCGTCGACCCGGTCATCGGAACCGTCGAAGTTGATAGCGTTGGCGACCAGCAGCACGGTGCCGTCGGAGTTGTCATGGATGGCCATGTCGGAGACCAGGTTCATGGCGATTTCGGGCAGGTCCAGGTCATCGACCGGCGGCGAGGGCAGCTTTTCCCAGTGCCGCACTGCCTCCCAGCCGACGAACCCAACCAGTCCTGAGGTGAAGGGCGGCAGCCCCTCGAACCGGTCCGTGGCCAGCAGTTCGAGGGTGGCAGCCATCGCCTCCACCGGATTCCCCTCCACGGGAACTCCCGCGGGGGGCTCGCCCAGCCAGCAGGCCTGGCCGTCGCGGGTGGTCAGCGTGGCGCGGGAACGGGCGCCAATGAAGGAGTAGCGGGACCAGACGCCGCCGGAAGCTGCCGACTCCATCAGGAAGGTGCCGGGCTCCCCAGCGGCGAGCTTGCGGTAGATGCCGATCGGCGTGTGCGCGTCGGCGAGGACCTTCAGCCGGACGGGAACGACGCGGCGGTCCGCGGCCAGGGCCCGGAATTCCTCCAGTGTGGGACTGATAACGCCTAGATCCTGCATGTGTTGGGGCTTTCGGGTTAGAAGGGTCGAAAACTGTCGAAAACTTAGGCGGCCTTAAGCGGAAACAGGGAGGCCGCGGCCCTCGAAGCAGGTCCGGGTCCCGGTGTGGCAGGCCGCTCCCACCTGGTCGACGCGGACCAAGAGGGCATCGCCGTCGCAGTCGAGTGCCACCGATTTCACGTGCTGTACGTGGCCTGAGGTATCGCCCTTGCGCCAGTATTCCTGCCGGGACCGGGACCAAAAGGTGACCCGGCCGGTGGTGAGCGTGCGGTGCAGGGCTTCGTCGTCCATCCAGCCGAGCATCAGCACCTCCCCGGTGTCATGCTGCTGGATGATCGCGGCAACTAATCCGGCGTCGTCCCGCTTGAGGGTCGCTGCAATGCCGGAGTCCAGTGCGGAGGCCGGGTGGGGTGTCTGGGGGGTACGCTCTGTTGCCATCGCTACCGATTCTAGTGGGTTTGCGGCCGGCCGGGCGGATTGGCCGCGTCCGGCGGGCAAAGCAGGGGGTTCCGTGCTAGTTTCAGCAGTGATGCAATTCGTTGAACCTTCCCGTGAAGTCCTGGCCGAAACACTGCTGGCGGCCGGTCCCCACGCGCCTACGCTCTGCGAAGGGTGGGAGACCAGGCACCTCGCCGCGCACCTTTATCTGCGCGAGCACCGGCCCGCCGCCGCGCTGGGTTTCTTTATGAAGCCGTTCGCCGGCAAGACCGCCAAGGCCATGGACACGCTGACGGAAAAAGCGGCCACCACCGAGGGTTACGCCAAACTGGTGAAGGCCTTCCGGTCGGGACCGCCGCTGCTCTCCCCCATGCATCTCAAGTCGGTGGATAACAGTGCGAACCTCACCGAATATTTCGTCCACACCGAAGACATCCGCCGTGCCGGTGACCGGTGGGCGCCCCGCGCACTGGATTCCGAGTACTCCGACGCCCTGTGGTCGGACCTGCTGAAGCGGGCCGCCATCCTGTACCGCGGCGTCGACGTCGGCATCATCCTGGTCCGTCCCGACGGTCCGCGCCACGTGGCCAAGCGCGCTGCGGTGTCCGTGGCGATCGTCGGCGAGCCGGGCGAACTCCTCCTGCACGCCCACGGCCGGGCCCAGCAGGCGCTGGTGATGTTCGAAGGCCAGCCCGACGCCGTCGCTCTGCTTGAGAGTGCCGACATCGGGCTGTAGGTCTTCCCGTAGCCTCAGCCTAAAGACAGGTAGTGGCCGAGTACTGACAAACGAGCCCACCCCGGCTTAGTGTTCAGGTCACCGAAGCAGTGCCGCTTCGGCACAGTCTCGTAATCGGGGGAATTCTGATGCAGACCACTATGCTTCGTCGTGCCCGGTGAAAACCAGCACCGCCTACTCCATAACGTGAGCCATGCTGATGAATTGGAGGCTTACAGTGCGTCAGTGCGACGTGAGCGCCGGGGTGCTCGCTTTCGCGGCTCTTGGCATCGCGTTAGCGCCTGGTGCACTTCCCTTCGGAGGCAGGGGCCCAATATTCCTGGGCGCTCTATCGGTGCTGGGTCTGATCAGGAATGGGCGCAAAGCCACGCGGAGCAAAGAGATAATCAGGGTTGTCCGAACAACCAAGGGGCAGGTGACTCTGAGCACCGCGCTACTCATCGCCGGGGCGGTCATTTGCACTGTTACGATGGTCGCCATCTCCAATTTCTGGGGCCCGTTCGGTCTCTTCCTTTTCCTGACCGGGCTAGTGATCCAGTTGTTGGTCAGGCAGGAATCTCCCAACAGATCCACCCGCCAGAACGAAACCTAGCGCTGGAAAGAGCCCGGGCTAGGGCCCGTTCCCTCGCGGCTAGATCGTGGCCGTATCGATCACGAAGCGGTAGCGGACGTCCGACTTCAGGACCCGCTCGTAAGCGGTGTTGATCTCGCTGGCGGCGATCAGCTCCACCTCCGGCGCGATGCCGTGCTCCGCGCAGAAGTCCAGCATTTCCTGGGTCTCGGCAATGCTGCCGATGCCCGACGCCGCGAACGAGCGGCGGTTGCCCATCAGGCCGAAGACCGAAACAGGCAGCGGCTCGGGCGGTGCGCCCACGTTGACCATGGTGCCGTCGAGACGGAGCAGGTTCAGGTAGGACTGCAGCTCCACCGGAGCGCTGACCGTGTTGATGATCAGGTCGAAGCTGTTGGCCAGCTTCTCGAAGGTGCCGGCGTCGCTCGTGGCGTAGTAGTGCTCGGCCCCGAAGCGCAGGCCGTCCTCCTGCTTGTTCAGCGTCTGGGACAGAACGGTCACTTCGGCACCCATGGCTGCGGCAATCTTGACGGCCATGTGGCCGAGTCCGCCCATTCCGACGACGGCGACCTTCTTGCCCGGTCCCGCGTTCCAGTGGGCGAGCGGCGAGTAGGTGGTGATACCCGCGCAGAGCAGCGGAGCAGCGGCTTCGTAGGGGATGTTCTCCGGGACCTGGAGGACGAAGTCATCGTTGACCACCACGGATGTGGAGTAGCCACCCTGGGTGATGCTGCCGTCAACGTCCTTGCTGGCGTAGGTGCCGGTGTTGCCCTTGAGGCAGTAGTTCTCCATGCCAGCCAGGCAGTTCTCGCACTCGCGGCAGGAGTTGACCATGCAGCCAACGCCCACCCTGTCGCCCACCTTGTGTGCGGTGACCTCGGCGCCAGCCTCGGCGACGATGCCCACGATTTCGTGGCCCACGACCTGCGGGTAGGCGATGGGGCCCCATTCGCCACGCACGGTGTGGATGTCGGAGTGGCAGACGCCGGCGTAGGCGATGTCGATGAGGACGTCGTGCGGGCCGACGTCGCGGCGTTCAATGGTGGTGGGGACCAGCGGGTCCGTGGCGGAGGTGGCAGCGTAAGCGCGTGCGGTGGTCATGAAGTATCTCCAAGCATGTTGGGGTCAGCAGTTCCCCGCGTACAGCGGACCGTGAGCGGGGGTTGTGGGGATGTGCTTCCTCCTCCACGCTACCGGGTGCCGGAAAGTAGGCGCGGCCCACAGTCGGATATCATCGGAGGGCGAAATGCCCCGTAATAGGCTGCCCGCCTCAAACGGCCACATTCAGTGCAAGGAATCCGATCCCGTGAACAGGAAAACCCTCAAGGACGATGGCTTTGCCGGCTTCCGTCCCCTCGGAGACCTTGAGATCAACCGGATCCCGCAGCGTCAGGGGCTCTTCGCCATAGTGCGTCCGGAGGGGTTTGCTCCGCGGCCCCTAGCCAAGAGCACGGCCGGGGTGTTCAAGAAGAAGAATCCGTCGTTGTCCCGGGCTCTGCTTATGGCCGAGTGGGTCGCGGACGCGGACATCCTGTTCATCGGCAAGGCCGGTCCCGGCAGCAAGGGCAACCGCGGGCTCCGACGTCAGATCCAGGAATTTGTGGACTTCGGCCGGGGAAAGCCGCCAGGCCACTGGGACGGCCGCTTAATCTGGCAGCTGGCGGACGCGGAGGATCTGCTTGTGGCTTGGAAGGAGCTGCCGGTGGAGGGCCTCAACGCGGCCCAAGCCGGCTACCAGGAGCAGTTCCAGCAGCGCTACGGCCGCCTGCCCTTTGCGAACCTGGTCCCCGCCAAGGCTTAGCGCTCGACGACGTCGATCGCCCGTCCATCGTTGATCGCCTGTATATCTAAGGACCAGGACTCAGCATATCTAAGGACCAGGGCTCAGCGCGTCGGGCCGGTCTTTTTTGGTAGCGTTTCGCAGACGAGCTGGTAGGAGCTTTCCACTAGGTCCGCCACCAGCTCGTCGGTGATCCCTGCGCCCGCTCCGATGCTCACCCAATGGTCTTTGTGCAGATACCGCCCAGGGGTGATCGGCCCATACTCCCGCCGCAGGAACCGGCCCCGGTCAGGTTCGGCCTTCACCGTGATGATCAGCTCCGCCGGATCGTCGGTGACTATGAGGAAGACTTTGCCGGACACTTTGTACACGTCCAGTGCTTCCGTGAAGGGACGCCCGTTTGAGACGAGCGGCAGCGCGTCCGCCTTCCTGCGCGCGGTCCCCTGCAGCTTCCTGCCGTCCAGGCTCATGCGGAATCCTGCCGCGGTTTTCCGAAGGTGTTGGGGTCGACCGGCCGCTCGGCGCGCGGGAGTCCGGCAACAACCAGACGGTACGACTCGGTGACCAGCTCCCGGACCAGATCCGGGTCCAGGGTGCCCCCGCCCCCCGTTCCGGATCCTGTCCTCGCCGTCGGCCTCTGCAGGCTCGAGCATGATCCAGTGCTTTTTGTTCATGTGATACCCCGGCTTGATGTCGCGGTGTGCCTGGCGCAACGCCTGGGATTCCTCCGGCTCGGTCTTGAGCACCACCACGGGTTCGCCGGGGACCTCGGTCAGCAGCATAAAGACCTTGCCCCGAACCTTGAAGACCTCATACTCGGGCCCGAAGGGATGGCCCATGGTCGACCCGGGCAATTCCTCAGCCGCCTCACGGGCAGCGTCCTGCAGCTCCTGCCCCTCCACGGTGCACCTCCACTTCCTTGTTCGTTCAAGCCTCTGCGGGCGCGGTCCTCGCGGTCAAATCATCCGGCCCAGTGCCGTTCCGTGAAACGGAAGAAGGTGCGCTTCCCAGCCGTGGGAAGTGCACCTTCTGCCATTTCGGCGGGGAGAGGCTACCGAACCGGGTAGCCCGCGTCCGCAATGGCTTTTTTGACGTCAGCGATGGCGTTGTCTGGCCCGAAGTGGAAGATGGACGCGGCCAGCACGGCATCTGCACCGGCGGCAATGGCCGGCGGAAAATGCTCCGGCACGCCGGCGCCCCCGGAGGCGATCAGCGGCACGTTCACCGCAGCACGGACAGCGCGGATCATTTCCAGGTCGAACCCGTCGCGGGTGCCGTCAGCGTCAATCGAGTTCAGCAGGATCTCCCCCACACCCCGGTCAGCGGCTTCCTTCGCCCAGGCAACGGCGTCGATCCCGGTGCCCTTGCGTCCGCCGTGGGTGGTGATTTCGAAGCCCGACGGCGTGGACCCGTCGTGAATGCGCCGGGCATCCACGGAGAGCACCAGCACCTGTGAACCGAAATGCCGGGTGATTTCGTCAATGATGTCCGGGCGCGCGACAGCGGCCGAGTTGATCGAGGCCTTGTCTGCGCCGGAGCGCAGCAGCCGGTCGACGTCGTCAATGGTGCGGACGCCGCCGCCCACGGTCAGCGGAATGAAGACTTCCTCGGCGGTGCGGGAGACGACGTCGAACACTGTTTCGCGGGCACCGGAGGACGCCGTGACATCGAGGAACGTCAGTTCATCGGCGCCGGCGCGGTCGTAGCGGTGGGCCAGCTCCACCGGATCACCGGCGTCGCGCAGGCCCTCGAAGTTGATGCCCTTGACCACGCGGCCGGCGTCGACGTCCAGGCAGGGAATGACGCGGATGGCAACACTCATGGTGACTCTCCCCTAGATCCGGCAGGCGTGGATGGTGCTGACCAGGATGGCGCGGGCGCCGAGGTCGTACAGCTCATCCATGATGCGGTTCGTGTCGGACTTCTTGATCATGGAGCGCACGGCCACCCAGTCCGTGTCCCGCAGCGGGGAGACGGTCGGGGATTCCAGGCCGGGAGTCAGCGCGGCTGCTGCTTCGACGAGTTCCTTGCGGATGTCGTAGTCCATCATCACGTACTGGCGGGCCACCAGGACGCCCTTAAGCCGGCGTTTGAGGACCTCGAGTCCCGCCGGGTTGGCGCCCTTGCGGCCGATCATCACGGCCTCGGACTTCAGGATCGGCTCACCGAAGATCTCCATGCCGGCGGCGCGCAGGGTGGTTCCGGTTTCCACGACGTCGGCAATCGCGTCAGCGACGCCGAGACGCACCGAGGATTCGACGGCGCCGTCAAGGCGGACCACGGAGGCGTCCACACCGTGTTCGGCGAGGTAGTCGCGGAGCAGGCCGTCGTAGCTCGTGGCGACGCGCTTGCCGTTGAGCTCAGCCAGGGAGGAGAACTCCCCTACCGGTCCGGCGAAGCGGAAGGTTGAAGCGCCGAAGCCGAGGCTCATCAGCTCTTCGGCGTCCACCTGGGCGTCCAGGAACAGGTCGCGGCCGGTGAGTCCGACGTCGAGCGTTCCGGAGCCGACATAAACCGCAATGTCGCGGGGGCGAAGGAAGAAGAATTCGATGTCATTGTCGGGATCGACCATCACCAGTTCGCGGCTGTCGCGGCGCTGGCGGTATCCGGCCTCGGAGAGCATCGCGGAGGCGGATTCGGAAAGGGCACCCTTGTTGGGTACGGCTACACGGAGCATTTACTTGTTTCTTTCGCTGGAAGTCAGAGGGGAACTGGGCCTGCCGGCGGGCCACACGCTGCCTGAGGCGAACTCAGGGCAGCACGTGGCTAGAGATGCTTGTAAATGTCCTGCAGGGTGAGGCCTTTGGCCAGCATAAGCACCTGCAGGTGGTAGAGCAGCTGGGAGATTTCCTCAGCGGCGGCTTCATCAGACTCGTACTCGGCGGCCATCCAGACTTCGGCGGCTTCTTCGACAACCTTCTTGCCGATGCCGTGCACGCCGGATTCCAGTTCGGCGACGGTACGTGACCCGGCAGGCCGGGTCGCCGCCTTCTCACTGAGTTCGGCAAATAGCTCTTCGAAGGTTTTCACAGACCAAGGGTACGCTCCGGGGCGGGCTGGCGCGGAATTGGGGTGCGGGTGTGACACATGACCGGATCCGCGCCGGCTTAGTCTTCTAATGCCGTGACGACGGCGGCGGTAACCTCCTCCGGTACGGTTCTGGCAGTACCGTCGAAGCCCACAAGCCGGCGGCAGGCGTCGAGCTCGAGTGTCAGCGGCGTGCCGGCGTCCTGCCCCTGGACCACCGGCCACAGCACTACAAACCCGGTCGCCGTCTCGCCGCATTCCGCAGCAGGCAGCTCAGCGGCGGCCGTCTGCAAGATGGCGTCCTTTGCCTGGCCCGTCAGGAAACCGCCTCCGGAAAACGTACCCCCAGCGCTCTCGATGACCTCAAAGGATGAGTCCGGCTGCGGGCCGCCGGGAAGTTCGTCCGATGTGTCCGGTGTTGGCTGCGAGCTCGGCGCAGGTGCCGTCCGGTAGTGGCAGATCCTCAAAGTATCGATGTCGTCAGAGCGGGGCAGGAACCCCGGTGAGGCAGGCACAGTCTCACCAACGCCACTCTTAGCTGCATCCTCGACGTCCGGCAGTATCGGTGCATCCTTTACTGCCGGCCACGCGCTAAAACTCCACTCCTCGGGGCAGCCGGCGTCAAGAGCGGCCCTGGACTGAATCAACGCGGTCTTGTGCTGGCTCGTTTCGACCACGTCCATCTCTGCCAGGACGCCGTGTACTCCTGGCTTGGTTTTGCCGCAGGAGTCCGTGGGCCAGGCTGCCCGCATCGCCTTTCCATCTGCTGCCAGCAGCCAGAGGTCGGGGACCAGTTCCATGTCGGCGGTGCAGACCTGGTTCGGCCCGGCTCCGTCGCTGGGTTCCGCCAGGGCAGCCACTAATGCGTCCAGGTCTCCGACGAGTCGCTCCTGCGTGACCGTCGACCACCGTCCGTCCTGGTCTTCGACGGTTTCCAGCGCGGCACCGCAGCGGATAACTTCTACCGGGGCAAAATCCGTCGGCAC